>DASZYI010000106.1:0-5355 GCA_035545475.1 Rhizomicrobium sp. | reverse complement strand
TCATTGGCGTCCTCGCCGCGCACTTCCATCAGCGCATGACAGGCAAGCGCAGTGTCCCAAACCGGCGATACGCAAGGTTGGCAATAGGCTTCATCGTCCTTGACGATCAGCAGCTTCTCCACCGATTGCCGCGCAATGGCACGATCCGGATGATCGGGCTTGTAGCCCAACACGTCGAACATCATCACGCTGTTGGTCATGGCGGGATAGATCGCGCCCAGACCATCCTCGCCGTTCAGGCGTTCGGTGACGAAGGCCACACAGCGATCGATGGCGCGCTGGTGTAACTTCCGCGGCCATAACGGCTCAATGAGCTTCAGCACACGGTCGAGACTGATGAAGAACCACGCCCAGTAGCGGTTCTGATGCGGAGCACGGCGTTGTGCGGGTACGCGTTTGGACTTGAACAACTCGGGCACGTGGATGTTGCGCGGGTTGCGCGCCACCGGCTTCAGCGAGGCAAGCACCAACAACGGCACCATTACAGTGCGCGCCCAATAAGACATTTTGGAGAGATGAATCGGGAACCAGCGCGGCAGAAGAATGAGTTCGGCGGGAATGGTCGGCACGCTCTTCCAGGACAATTCGCCATACAGCGCGAGAAGAATGCGCGTGAACACATTGGCGTGCTCTGCGCCGCCATGCGCCAGAATTGCCTCGCGAGCGCGCTTCATGTGCGGCGCGTCGATATCGTCACCGATCATCTTGAGCGCGAAATAGGCTTTTACGGTCGCACTGATATCGAATGCACCGTTGTGGAACAGCGGCCAACCGCCGTGCTCCCCTTGAATGCGACGCAGGTAATTACCGATCTTGCGTTCGAGCTCGAGGTTCGGCGTTTCCGCGAGATAGTGAACGAGCAAAATGTATTCGGAAGGGATCGTAGCGTCAGCTTCGAGTTCGAAGACCCAATGACCGTCCTCTTGCTGTTGATCAAGCAGCGCATTGGAGGCGTTTTGGATCACGTCCTCCAATTCCAACAGGCTGCTATCGACGATCATTTTGTTCATTGGAGCTTATCTAAGAACGAATCTGTGGATTATAGAGACTGGCCGCGAAGTGCCAATTCCGCGGCTTTGTGGCCGGAGCGAATTGCCCCTTCGATTGTTGCGGGCAAACCGGTCTGGGTCCAATCGCCTGCGAGCACAAGATTGGCGTATTCCGTGGCAGCATTGGGGCGCAAGGCATCCTGCTCCGGGGTCGCTGCGAAGGTGGCCCGCTTTTCCTTTACGATTTGCCAAGGAGGCATCTCCGGGGTCAGGCCATGGACTGCGGCCACATCGCGCCACAGCGTCCTGGCCAGGGATTCACGGTCTAAATCAACGAGTTGGTCGGCACCGCTGACGGTCACAGAAACCCTGTCGGGAAACGCGAAAACCCATTGGGCGGTTCCCCCTATGAGCCCGATGATGGCGGGCACGCCTTTGGGAGGCGCGATCAGATAGTGTGCGTTGACGATCGCGCTGTGTTCTGTAGGGGCTTTGAGACCGGGCAAAAGCTCCGCCGCAACCCACGGAGGCACGGCCAGCACAACCGAATCTTTTGGACCCAACTGTGTCTCCTCGCCCACATCGAAAGAGGCAACACGGCCATTCGCAAACGTCAATTTCCGCACACGCTGGCCGAAGCGGACGGCAGCACCCTTGGACTTCAAATATGCGAGCGCCGGTTCGACTAGCGCCGATGCGAGGTGCGGTTCGGCGATGCGCGGATAATAGTGCCGCCCGCCCTTGGCGAGCGTTTCGCGCACGATGGCACCCGCCAACGCGGCCGAACCGATTTCCGGTTTGATGTTCAGCGCCGCAAGCAGGAACGGATCGAGCAGGCGATCCCACAACACGCCTTTGCATGTCATTGCGTCCTGCACACGCTGGCGTTTGTTCGCGAACATCAATCCCGCCATGCCGAGGTAATCGGACGGCGTGGTGTCGGGCACGCGGCGCGATTTCGACAACACCCACCAGGCGAGCGGACCGTCATTGGGTGTGATTGTCCATCGCTTGCCAGTCGAGAGATCGGCGAAGTTGAATTCGGCGCGATTGGGGCCGGTCAATCCATTCTCGGCGCCAATGGCGCGCAGGTAATCGAACGTCGCGTGGTTGCCGGAAAGGACGAGGTGATTGCCGTTGTCGATGGTGCGGCCGAGCGTGCTGTCGAAATAGGAACGGCATCGGCCGCCCGCCTGATTGGCGGCTTCGATCACTTCGACTTTGCGGCCTTTGCCCGCAATCGCAACCGCGGCGCTCAATCCCGACAATCCGGCGCCGATGACATAGACCGTGCCCTGATTCATCCGAACAATCCGTGGCGGGATACCAGCAGAAGCAGTTCGGCCTTGCCGAGACGCGCACGCTCCCGCGGCGGCGCCCAACCCGCGCGCTCCATCTTTGTGAGAATTTTGGAATACACCGCGGCCATCAAACGCGGCGCCGCGATACGCCCTTTTGGATGGCGGGCCAGAATCGTTTCAGCATTGCGATAATGTTCGTGCGCACGCGCGGCGACGACCCGGCACGCCTTGTCGACCAACGGCGATGAAACCGCCAGGCGCGGTTCGATGGTTTGAATGCCCGCTTCGTTCAAGGCTTCGCGCGGCAGATAAAGTCGATTGATACCGGCATCCTCATCGAGATCGCGCAGGATGTTCGTGAGTTGCAGGGCGCGGCCGAGATGGAAGGCAAGCGCGAAACCCGGCTTCTCCTCCATGCCGAACACCTTGATCGACAGGCGGCCGACGGCGCTGGCGACGCGATCGCAATAGAGATCGAGCGTTTCGAAACTGGGGGCACAGATGTCTGCGGCCACGTCCATGTCCATACCGTCGATCACCGCGAGAAAATCTTCTTCGCGCAGATGGAAGCGGACGATCGGCTCGCGCAGGAACGCGACGCGCTCCGGGACCGTGCCGCCATGATAAAGCTTGGCGAGATCTGCGCGCCAGCCTTCAAGCGCCTTGTGGCGACTTTCGCGGGTGCCTATGCCGTCGTCGGCGATGTCGTCCACCGCGCGGCAAAAGGCATAAATCGCGAACATGGCGTCGCGTTCGAGCTTCGGCAGAATGCGCATCGCCGTGTAGAAGGAACTGGTGGTTGCCTTCTTCTGTGCCAGTTCGGTTTCGGGCACTTCGCGCATCATGTCGGTGGCTGCATTCATGGATGGGCTGCGGGTTGAAGGCCCGCCTTATTAATGCGCTTGCGGGCCACAAGAAAGCGGGCGGCGGTGAGCAGCGCCAACCCCAACGCTTCCGGCTTTGCGTGGTGGACACGTTCCGACAGCGGATCGCGCGACAGAAGGCGCCGGTTGAGGCTTTCGGCAAGGCGTTGAATCACAGCCACTTCCAGCGCCAGCCGCGTATCGGCGATCTGGCCTTCGAAGCTCGCGGAGCGGGCCAGCAGATCGGCGTTGCGGCGAGCAAGGCTTTCGATGATACCGCGCAAAGCTGGGGATGATTTGTTTTCGCCCAAAGCTTCCGGGCCGGTGTTTGCGGCGGCCAGAGAATCGAGCGGGATATAGACGCGGTTCAGCGTGCGATAGTCCTTGCCGCAATCCTGGAGGTGGTTGATCACCTGAAGCGCGGCGCAGAGTGCATCGGAGGCGGGCCAGGTGTTGTGGTTCTCGCCATGAACATCGAGCACGAAGCGGCCGACGGGCATCGCCGAATACCGGCAATAGTCCATCAATTCGTCCCAATTCGCGTAACGCAATTTGGTGACGTCGCGGCGGAAGGCTTCGAGAAGGTCGCTTGCGTGTTGCGTGGTGAGATTTTTCTCGGCGAGTGCGGCGTGCAATGCGCTTGCTTCTGGCGCGCCGTAGTCGAGACCGGAAAGGCCGCGATGCATCTGGTCGAGCAGTCGCAGCTTGTCGTCTGCGTTGGCGGTTTCGTTGTCAGCGATGTCATCGGCGGCGCGCGCGAAACGATAGAACGCGAGAATGACCGGGCGGTGGCGCGGATGGATCAACACCGAGGCGACGGGAAAGTTCTCGTCGGTGTGACCTTTGCCGGATGCGAGATCGGTTGCCGTGGTCATGCGCGGATCGCCTGTGCCCTGCCCTTCCACATGCCGCCGCGGCCGCGCCAGAACTGGATGGCGGAGTCGAAAGTGAAGGCCGTGTAGAGCACACCGATGACGGGAAGCGCGATGGCCCAGAGCGGAGAGAGTTTGTAGAAGCGCAACATCGGCACAAAAGCGATGGCCATTGCGAGCCATGCGAGTGCGCCCGCGATTTGCGCAAGGCCATTTGCGAAGATTGTTGCGACGGGTGGCGCGATGAACAACAGCGACATACCGAACACAGTGCCCGCAAGTTCAAGCGGCGAATAGTGCAGCTGTGCGTAAGCCGAACGCGCGATCATGCGGCGGATTTCGCCCAAGCCTTCATAGGGGCGGATGCTGACGGAGCGATTGGTGAGGCCTAGCCAGATAGGGCCTTGACGCTTCATCGCGCGGCCGAGCGCGCAATCGTCGATGATTTCGTGCTTGATGGCGTCGATATTGCCTGCGCGTTCGAGTGCATCGCGTTTGACCAGCATACAACCGCCGGCGGCAGCGGCGAGAGAATTCTTCGGGCGATTCACCAGCGCGAAGGGGAACAACATGTCGAAAAAAAATACGAACGCGGGGATCATCAGTTTTTCCGCGAAACTCTTGCAATGGAGCTTTGCCATAAGCGAGACGAGGACGAGTTTGTTGCTTTCGGCGCGGGCGACGAGTTTGCGCAAATTTTCCGGCGCGTGCGCGATATCGGCATCGGTGAGCCAGAGATAATCGGGAGCTTCTGCCTGCGCGATGCCTTGGCGGACGGCCCATAATTTTCCGGTCCAGCCTGCGGGGCGCGAAGATCCGCCGATGATAGTGAGGCGCTCTCGCAACGGAAGCCCGCGTGCAACGTCCGATGTGCCGTCGCTGCTTTGATCGTCGACGAGCACCACGTTGAACGTTCCGGGATAATCCTGCGCAAGAAGGCTTCCGATGGAACGCGCAATCACATCGGCTTCGTCGCGGGCAGGAACGACAGCGGTGACGGAAGGCCACGCTTTCGGTTCGGTAGGTTCATTCCGGTCATCGCGTTCGCGGGCGAGCCAGAACATGCCGCGTCCGAGCAGCAGGAATATCCAGATCGCGAGCGGAAGGAAAGCGAGCGCGATCATTGGAGATAACCGTGATTGCCGAACCATTCCATCGCGTCGGCCAAGCCTTCGCGATAGGGGCGTGCTTTGTAGCCCAAGGCGCGGGCGGCTTTCGCGGATGAAAAGAACATGCGGTATTTCGACATGTTCAGCGCATCCGCGGTGATGAACGGTTCCCTGTTCGTGATGCGCGCCACCGCTTCTGCGGCGTAAGCCAGCGGATAAAG
>DASZYI010000105.1:0-19847 GCA_035545475.1 Rhizomicrobium sp. | reverse complement strand
TCCGACCCGCGACGACTACGACGCGGCGTGGACGATTTCGGCGCTCGTTGGTGTCATCATCGCTGTCGCCATTCTGATCGTGGCGCCGTTCACCCAGGCCTATTTCCACGAGCCGCGCGCCGTCATCGTCATGCAGTGCCTCGCCTTGCGGGCCTTCCTGAGCGGTTTGGAGAATGTGGGAGTCGTAGATTTTCGGCGCGACGTCCGCTTTGACCGGTTCTTCAAGTACAATGCTTACCCAAAGGTCGTCTCCTTTTTCGTAACGATAGCCTTGGCGTGGTATTGGCGGAATTATTGGGCGCTCGTGGCTGGTATTTTGGTTCTCCAAGCAACCCGGATCGCACTCAGCTATGGAATGCACAGTTATCGGCCACGCTTTTCTTTGAAGAAAATATCCGGCCTCTGGTCGTTTTCGACTTGGACCCTATTGAGATCGATCGGGATATCTCTCAACGCCCAGATTGATCAAATCGTCATTGGGGGCATCACGAGCGTAAGTTCGATGGGGCGCTATTCTGTGGCCAGCGATGTCGCGGCAACGCCTTCTCGCGAGATTAACGATCCTATTGTCACCGTCCTTTATTCTGTTATGGCCAAAGTCCAGCGCAATCTCGAGGAGATGCGTTCCGTCTATCTGCGCGTCTTCGCTTGGTCTGCCACTATTTGCATTTCAGCCAGCGTAGGCATGGCTCTGGTGGCGGGCGAAATGGTGCCGTTGGTGTTGGGAAGCCGGTGGCTAGACGTGGAACCGTTGATGGGATGGCTCGCATTGTCGGCAGGAATGCTTGGCATCAATTCGGCACCGTATGTGCTTTTCGATGTGTTGGGGCGACCGCATGTCGGCGCGCGCATGCAATGGGTACGGCTTGTATTGTTGGTGATCGCTATCGTGCCGGTCGGCTATATGACCAGAAATCTGGAATGGATTGCGGCGACGAGACTTATTGTTACAGCGATTTTCACTCCGCCGTTGCTGTTCGCCGCGGGAAGGCAAGCGGGAGTTTCCACGATGCAATATGTGCAATGTCTGTGGCGGCCGGCATTATCGGCGGTTGCCATGAGTGCGCTTGTGCTCTCTATGGACACAATACTGCCAACCGAAGTTACCCTACGGCTGCTAATAAAGACAGTTATCGGAGCTGCCGCTTTTAGTGGCAGTTCTCTGCTGTTGTGGTACCTGAGCGGTCGTCCGCCTGCTCCAGAGAGAGACGTGATGGAATATTTGCTCAAACTGAAGGACAGACTGATGTTTGCGGGGCAGCCTTCTTAAGTGCAATCGCATTTATCGTTTTTGGCGGTCAAGGAGAGTTGCAGATTCGAACACCGCTGCGGCAGCAATCCCGTTTCCCCACGGTTGAATCCCCCGAGTAAGGCCGTAACTTCCAACGCCGTAGGCTTCGGCTGAACTATTTCGAAGCTTACCGTGCGCGTCGGTGTCTTTTGCCAGAGCCGCGATCGCTCCGTCCAGAACGGCGGAAAAAGATGAATCCAATATGCCCAACTGCATCGCACGCGCTAGGCCGTAAGCGCAAAATGCTGTGGCTGAAAGATCGTCTGGTCCTTCCGGCACGGGAATTTGGATCGCCCAATTTCCATTTGGCTTCTGGAAACGCTTCAACGAGTGGGCCACATCACGAATTTCCCCGATAATTACTTCTTTTAGCTCACCCTCATCAATCAGTTCCGCCGCGGTATCGCAGAGCCCGAGAATATACCAACCTGTCCCTCTGCCCCAACCGTGTAATCCCAAACGCGACGCGCCGGCATCGTGATAGGCATGAAACGGAAGGTGCGTCTCCGCGTCGATGTTCCGCGCGATGAATGCCAAAATGTGATCCGAGCAAAATTTCAGTGCGCTTTTGTCCGAAGTCAAGCGTGCATAGTAAGCAAGAAACGGACAGATCATGCCGATCGTATCGACATACACCTCGGAGGTTCCGGCTTTGTAAAGGATGCCCCCGCCTTCCGTTTTGGGTCCATTTCGAACGACATCAAACAATTTCGTCAGTGGCACATCGTAGCGTGACGTGCCGGGGCAAGTTTCGCGAGCATAGCATAAAGAATACCCACCCATAACCTGAAACGGCTGCTCAACACCGTGGGAAAGATATCCGTTGCTGGCCATTTGCCTATCGAATATCGATGTAAGGATGGTAAGTGCATCAGCATGTCCGTTTCGATGCGCGGAAACGAGGGCCTTGGTGTAGCAGGCGTGATACCAATTCCGCTTGAACGATTTGCGCTCGGCTTTCCGTGCGACCATTAGTGCGAAGCGAAGCAGATAGTATTCGCTTTTCTTGCCGAGCTTCGATTCGGACGCAAACGGGTCTGCAGGAATTTGGCGGCAATCGCGTTCGAGCGCTGAAAAATATGTTTTTGCAAGCTTGAACGAGGCGCTTTCCATGTATTCATTTCTCGCTAAACGAGACGTTGATTGGTGTGGCTACTGAAGGCGGTGACGCTACAATTATTAGTATGTTATTTATGTAGATGTGTTAATACCCCACACTATCAAAGATTGGGGCATCTCATTGGATCGGTTGAAATGCAGGGGCGGCCGATGATCACTGTAGAACTTTTGGCCCCTGTTCGCTTGGACGGCTGCGTTGTGTTGCGTGCCGGCGTCGCGAATCACCCTCGAGGTAATCTGCTTGAAATGCGCTTTCCCGCGCGCGCAGAGCCCCTTTTGTCGATGGATCGCCTCGATCATTGGATGTTGGCCATGCTGGTTCCGGCTATGGAGCAGGGGGCACCCCTTTATATCGCGGGGCCGGTCTCGGAAAGACTTCTCTTCTCTCTCAACAAGCAGGTCGTGCCACTCCTACATCAGTTCAACAGCGCTTGGCATCCAATAAAGGTGACTGCAGCGGCGTATGCACCCCGGATTACGCAAAGCAATCGCGTGGCTGCAACAGGCTTCTCCGGGGGAGTAGATTCGTTTGTTACCGTTTCGGAATATCTCTCGAGGGAGGTTGCAGAGTGTTTCCGGCTTGGTTTGTTGCTGTTCTCAAGCACGGGCCAGTTCGGCAGCAATATCGAGTGGTTTGAAGGCGACCGGGAAAAAGCAATACGCTCCTCTCGTCCATTCGGCCTTGATCTTCTGGATGTCGCGACCAATTTGGACAGTTTTTTCGTCACTAGTTTTGCCTATTCTCATACGATCCGAAATTTAAGTGTTCCACTCGCCATGCAAGCCGGCATTCATACTTT
Organism: Rhizomicrobium sp.; assembly: GCA_035545475.1. GTDB lineage: Bacteria > Pseudomonadota > Alphaproteobacteria > Micropepsales > Micropepsaceae > Rhizomicrobium. Next base: position 16,637 of record DASZYI010000105.1, on the reverse strand, counting down.
TCCTTATTCTTCAGGTGTTCCTTATAAAGACGTTTCATTGAAGGCTGATGATACGGCTTATATCGATGGTATTCTGATTCCGTTTTTGAGTACGGAGTCGATTCTGTTCTGGCCTGCAGGCGGTGAATATACCCGTACAGCAAAAACGGAACTCTTGGCCAAAGTCCCGGAAAGCTATTCGGGGCTTTACGTCTGTTTGCGTGGATATGAGCAGCACAAAAAGTTGAACTGTTCCGCATGTAGTAAGTGCCTCCGGACGATGATGACTCTGGACATTTTGGGCGTTCTGGAGAAGTACAAGGATGTCTTCGATTTAGATGCATTCAAATCGAGGCAGCATCAGCATGTGCTCGGACTATCTTCTTCGAGTATCAATTTCTCAGACGATATTCTCAGTTTGGCAGCAAGGCAGGGGGTGGTCATTCCATGGACGTCAAGGGCGTTGGCGTCGGCGATCCGGACCGTGCGCGATAATTCCCCCGCTTGGCTGCACTGGCGATTGTTCAAACGATTCCCAAGAATTTTCGTGAGCTGATCTACGCCGCCTTTTGCGATTGCCTGTCGCCGAAGATGAAATCGTTCGGATTGGGTTGCAGCGTCGCCTTCCAGTAGTCGACTAGCGGGAACGGCCAGTTCTGGCTCACGCGGCCGGTCGCGTTTTTGTACCAGCTTGAGACTTGCGGAGCGCCCCAGGCCATCATCCGGTTGGCGGCATCGACCTTTTCATTATAGGCGTCGTGAATCTGCTCCTTGACGTCCATCGTTGCATGGCCCGTTTCGGCGAGCATCTTCAGGCTGCCTACGATGTAGCGCACGCTGCATTCGCTGAAGAAGATAATGCTGCCGTTGACCACGATATTGGTATTCGGCCCATAGATCATGAAGAAGTTGGGGAAGCCCGGCACGGTCATGCCGAGATAAGCCCGCGCATCGCCTTTCCAGCGGTCGTGCAATTCCACGTCGTTGCGGCCATAGACTTTGAACGTCCGCAGGAAATTGCTGGCGTGGAAGCCCGTGCCATAGATCAGCACGTCGGCATCGTATTGCTTTCCGCTTTTCGTCTTCACGCCGTTCGCATTGATCTCCTCGATCGGATCGGTGACGAGTTCGACATTGGGCCGCTTGAGCGCTTCGACCCACACACCATTGTCGCGCAGCGAGCGTTTTCCGCCGAACGGGTAATCCGGAATGATCTTGTCCAGCAGTTCGGGCATGGAGTCCGTCTGCGGCTTGATCGCGGCGATCAACATCTCGCGCAACAGTGCGTTGTTCGGGCTGACCGCGTTCGGCGGGCCGTTATAAGTGGGATCGCTCTTCACGAAGTCGTAGAGCCCGTCGGTCAGCATCCAGAACAGCCAGAAGCGATACCACTTGCCGTAGAAAGGAACGTGCTCCAGCAGCCACTTTTTCCCTTCGCCCACCTTGTCGTGATAGTCGGGCGTGGGTCCCAGCCACGGCGGCGTGCGCTGGAAGACTTTCATATCGGCCACTTTCGGCGCGATCTCCGGCACGAACTGGAAAGCGGACGCGCCGGTGCCGATCACCAGCACACGCTTGCCATTCAGATCCACGTCGTGCCGCCATTGGGCGGAATGAAACGCCGGACCCTTGAAGGTGCCGACGCCCTTGATGTCCGGCAGGCGAGGCTGGTTCAACTGGCCCACCGCGCTGATGATGGCATCCGCCACGCGCGTTTCTTCGCGGCCGTTATTGTCCTTCACGCGCACACGCCATTGCGCGGAAACCTCATCGAAACGCGCCTCCACCACTTGCGTCTCGAAACGAATGTGTTTGCGCAGATCGTATTTGTCGGCGGTGCGGCGGAAATAACCGAGCAGCACGTCCTGGGTCGAATAATGATATGGCCAGTCATGGTTCGGTTCGAACGAAAACGAATACATGTGATTGGGGTTGTCCACGCGGCAGCCGGGATAGGTGTTCTCGAACCATGTCCCGCCGACATCGGCATTCTTCTCGATGATCTCGAATGTAATACCCGCCTGCTGCAACCGGATTCCCGACAGAAGGCCGGACATGCCCGCACCCACGATCAGCACGTGCATTTTCTGTGCAGCGGATTTCAGTTTCGGTGTCGACCATTGCGGCAGCTTCGCATCGCCGCCGAGGCCGAGTTCTTCGGTGAGAAACGGAACGTAATGCTCGGGGATCGGCGCGCCGACCACGAAATCCATCATCCTGCGCAGATCGGCCGGCGAAAGGTCGCCGCCCAGTTTCTCGCCGCCGTCGAAGTAGCCGGTCAAAATCTTCTTCGCGAACGCTCTTGCCTCCGCCTGTCTTTCTGTCGAAAGCCCGCCAAGGCGGCTGTCCGTGAAGAAATCGTAGACCGGCTTGAACGTGTCGGTCAGATGTTCGGTGTTTCCGGTGATGTGTGACAGCGAAACGAGAAGGGCCGGCAGATGCGCCTGTTGCAGCGCAAGGTCCAACCTGGAGAGATCCTGGGGCATGGCGGTTCCTTTAATAGCTTTGGAAGCATTTTTCGACGCCGTGACGCGCGCGTCAAGCAAGCCATCACCCTGTCTTTTCAAGGAAATCCAGAACCGCGCGATTGAAAATGTCCGGTTGGTCGATGTTTGCCGCGTGGCCCGCGCCGGGGATAACGACCTTTTGGGAACCCGGAATCTTCGCGGCCATGTAGTCCGAAGCGTTGAGGAACGGCTTGTCCTCGCTGCCCACGACGATGAGCGATGGTACTTTGATCTCGGGAATCACGCGCATAACGCGGTCGTCCCGTTGAGTCAGCATTCCGCGTCCGGCGCGCACCAACCCGTCCGCCGAACGATGCGCAGCAGTCGAGCGTTCCCGGCTCGCCGATTGCAGCGGCGCCAAACCTTGTTGCTCGAAACGGTCTGCCGTCTCGCGCGCATATTTGTTCCAGCCTTCGCGCGCCGCATCATTCTTGAAGCCCGGACCTGTGTCGATGATGAGCAGCGACGACACGCGCTCGGGGTGCGCGCGATAGAACGCAAGCGACATATATCCGCCCAGCGATAGCCCGCCGACCACCGCCGTCTTTGCGCCCACCTCGTCGAGCAGTGCCTGCATATCGCCGACCGTCGCCTCCTCGCTGTATTGCGCCTGGTCTTGGGGATAATCGCTTTGCCCGTGGCCGCGCATGTCCCACAGCACCAGTGTGTGTTTCTGCGAAAACGGTGCGATCTGGCCGCGCCACATTTGCGCCGTCGCCGAATAGCCGTGCGTCAGAAGAATGACCGGGCCTTGCCCGTGCACCTCGTAATAAATGTTTACGCCATCGCGATTGAGTTTCGGCATGGGCGTTCCTCGACGATTGCTTTGGCGAAAAGTCTAGGGCTAGGCTCGCGGAAGCTGCAACAGGGGAAACGTATGTCAAAACCGATTGAAAACCGCATCACCAAAATGCTGGGGGTGGAATATCCCATCGTCCAGGCGCCTATGGGCTGGATCGCGCGCGCCCAGCTTGCTTCTGCCGTCTCGAATGCGGGCGGCATGGGCATCATCGAAACCTCGTCCGGCCAGCTTGAGGAAGTTCGCGGTGAGATAAGGAAGATGCGAGATCTCACGAAAAAGCCATTCGGCGTCAACATCGCGCAGGCTTTCGTGCGCGATCCCGATATCGTGAAATTTGTCATCGACCAGGGCGTGAAGTTCGTCACGACCTCCGCCGGCGATCCGCAGAAATATTGCGCAGCGCTGAAGGCAGCGGGGTTGACCGTCTTCCATGTCGTTCCATCGCTGAAAGCAGCGTTGCGTGCGGTTGAAGCCGGCGTCGACGGCCTTGTGGTGGAAGGCGGAGAGGGCGGCGGGTTCAAGAATCCGCGCGAAGTCGCCACCATGGTCCTGCTGCCGCTCGTTTGCGAGAAGGTCAAGGTGCCCGTCATCGCCGCCGGGGGCATGGTTGACGGACGCACCATGGCTGCTGCTTTCGCCTTGGGTGCGGAAGGTATCCAGATGGGAACGCGAATGGTCTCGTCCGCGGAATCGCCCGTCCACAACAATTGGAAGAAGATGATCCTCGAAGCCCAGGAAACCGACACCGTGTTTCTGAACCGCTTCGGACCCGGTCCCGCCTTGCGCGCCTTGCGTACGGAAAAGACAACCCGGTTCGAGAAAGAACCGCCCGAAAACATCATGTCGGAATTGCGTAACGCCCTCGCGCTCTATTTCGGTGGAGACATGGAAGCCTCCATCGCGCTTACCGGTCAGGTCGCGGGCCGTATCGACGAGATCAAACCGGTCGAACGGATCATCCGGGAGACGATCGCGGAGTTTCGCGAGGTTTGTTCAAATCTCGGACGACAATACGGCTGAGAGCTCAATTTTCACTCCGGGGAGGGCCATTGCATGTGAAGCTTCCCCGGAGAGCGGTGTGGGCACCTCACAAGTTCTTCACTCGGCGCCCCAGTTTTCGCCAAACGCGTTCATCCCAATTCCAATGCGCGGCGGGAGACGGCGAGGGAAGAATCCACACTTCTGTTTGAGCTATCTTTTCTGGGAATTTTCCAAACCCCGCTTTTGATCTCATTACGCGCCTTCCGCCCGTAAGGCTGGTGAATGCCAGAATGGATGGGCGATTGGCTTCTATCCGTTCGCGTAACGCCCGGGCTGCCTCTCGTCCCAGGCTGCCGGGCGGCAATTCGCTATCCATGCCCGAAGCGTTCTTTGCGATATCGGTAAGACCGATGCCAAAGCCTATCAGCGAACGATATTCAGCGGGGTCAAGCAGGCGCGGCGTCAATCCGATGTTGTGCAGGGTACGCCAGAATTTGTTTTGCGGGTGAGCGTAATATTGCTTGCGCTGCGCCGAAACCGTTCCCGGCGCCGTGCCGCAGAAAACCAGATTCAATCCCGGTTGCAGGAGATCGGGTAGAACCGGTTCGATCATTTTCCAAGCTGCGCGAGCAAGGCCGCGGCTGCAGCAGGCGCACGCTCCTTCGCTCCGTTGATCATGTAGATAAACACATCCCGCTTCTTTGCTTTCGCCGTGTCCGCCAACGCAGGCAAGTCCTTTACCTTGTCGCCCTTTTCCCATGTCTTTGCGCGTTCCGCCCATTTCTTGATCGCGGCGGGCGAATAGCCGGTGACCATTTTCGCCTCGGCTTGTTGCAGACGCGCATAAACGAAATCCGCCGTTACATCGGCGATCAGCGGATACTTCGCGGAGTCCGCCAACACGATGGCCACGTTGTGCTTGCGCGCGAGCGAAACGAATTCCTCGGCGACAAAACTTTCGTGCCGCACTTCCACGGCATGGCGAAGCTTTAACCCGTCTGCTGCTTTCGGAAGCTGGGCGAGGAACGCGCCGAAGTCGTCCGCGTCGAATTTCTTGGTCGGCATGAATTGCCACAAGATTGGCCCGAGTTTCTTGCCCAACTCCGTGATCCCGCTGGCTACGAATTTTTCTATCGAAGGCCCCGCATCGGCCAGCACCCGCCGGTTGATGGCAAAGCGCACGGCTTTCACCGAAAACACAAAATCGTCCGGGGTTTCTTTGGCCCATTTGCGGAAGCTTTCCGGCTTCTGCGTGCTGTAATAGGTGCCGTTGATTTCAATGCTGGTGACGGCACGGCTGGCGAATTCCAGTTCGCGCGCCTGAGCCAAGCCTTTGGGGTAGAACAGCCCCCTCCAGGGCTCATAGGTCCAGCCGCCAATTCCTACGCGTATCATCTTGTTGGCCTTTCGTGAGGCCCCTATATATCAGAACCATCGACTCGAAGAACGCATGACTCCGGCCCTCTCGATTTCCCATCTCCGCAAAGTGTACAAAGGCGGCACAGTCGCCGTTGACGATCTTTCTTTGGACATTGCGCCCGGCGATTTCTTCGGGTTTCTCGGTCCCAATGGCGCCGGCAAATCGACCACCATTCACTGCGTTACCGGCATCGCCACGATTACATCGGGCACGATCAAGGTCTTCGGCATCGACGCAGCAAAGGATTATCGCGAGGCGCGCCGCCACATCGGCTTGAGCCCGCAGGAATTCAATATCGATACCTTCGCAAGCTGTGTGCAGATCCTCGACTGGATGGGCGGCTATTTCGGCATGAGCCGTGCCGATCGCAAGGCACGCGCCGATATGTTGATCCGGAAATTCGATCTCGTACCGCATGCGAAGAAGCAGTTCCGCGAACTGTCCGGCGGTTTGAAACGCCGTGTCGTGCTCGCACGCGCCCTGATCCACGATCCCGATCTGTTGATCCTCGATGAACCGACCGCCGGTGTGGACGTCGAACTGCGCCGCGATCTGTGGCGCTATCTCCAGGAACTGAATGCCGAAGGCAAAACGATCCTGCTGACCTCGCACTACCTCGAAGAGGTCGAACGGCTCTGTCGCAACATCGCCATCGTCGCCAAGGGTCGGATTGTGCAGAACGGACCCAAACACGAGTTCTTCACCGAACCCGGCGGACTTGAAACCGCTTACTTGCGTGCAACGGGCGCCACGCCGGAACACATCGCTGCGGGAGCAGGGCGATGACCATCAATTGGGTAGGCCTCTGGACCATCATTCGCCGCGAGATGTCGCGGCTGATGCGCGTACCGATCCAGGCCTTCATCGCGCCGTGGATTTCGGCGCTGCTGTTCATCTTCATTTTTGGGTTCGTCGTGGGCGGCCGCATCGCCACCATCGGCGGTCACCGCTATCTCGAATTCGTGTTGCCCGGCATCGTGATGCTGAATGTCGTCAACGCGGCATTCCTCCAATCCACGTCGCAAGTCTATTTCTCGCGCTTCTTGCGCTATATCGAGGAAACGCTGGTCTCGCCGCTGTCTTATGCGGAAATGATCGCGGGCGTTCTTGTTCCCGTGATCATCCGCTCGGTGGTCACGGCGGTTGGTATTCTTGTCATCGCGGCCCTTTTCGGCGCCTCGTCTGTTGCGGGCATCGGAGAGTTCATCTTCTGGATCGTCGGCGTTTCCGCCGTGTTCGGATTGCTCGGCAATATCATCGGGTTGTGGGCCAAGAATTTCGAACAGCTCACGATCTTCAACGTCTTCTTCATCACGCCTCTGTCGTTTGTGGGTGGCGTGTTCAACACCGTCGACATGCTGCCGCCCTGGCTGCGCTGGATGGCCTGGGGCAACCCGTTCTTCTATTTCATCAACGGCCTGCGCCACTCCATGATCGGTTTCACCGAAGCGCCCGAAGCGCTGGGCATCGGGGTGACCATTGCGCTGACCGCCATTATGTTCGCCGTGGTTTTGCGTCTATATTCCATTGGGTTCGGCCTCAGGGAATAAAATGGCGCAACGAAACGCGACCGCGGCGATCGTCGGGGCGGGGGATTTCATCGGCTCGGCAATCGCGCGGCGTTTCGCTGCCGAAGGCTACACAATCTTCGCCGGCCGGCGCACCGCCGACAAACTCGCAGCGCTCAAACAGCAGATCGAAAGCGAAGGCGGCAAATGTTTCGCGCGTGGTCTCGATGCGCGCAAGGAGGAAGACATCACGGCCTTCCTGAACGAAGCCGATGCCGAAGCGCCGCTGGAAGTCTGCATTTTCAACCCCGGTGCCAACGTCAATTTCCCCATTCTCGAAACGACCGAGCGTGTCTTCCGCAAGGTGTGGGAAATGGCCTGCTATGGCGGTTTCCTGACAGGCCGCGAAGCCGCCCGACTGATGCTGTCGCATGGCAGGGGCACGATCCTCTTCACCGGCGCCACGGCATCCTTGCGCGGCGGCATCGGCTACGCGGCTTTCGCGAGCGCCAAATTCGGCCTGCGCGCCGTGGCGCAAAGCATGGCGCGCGAACTCGGCCCGAAGAACATCCACGTCGCCCATCTCATCATCGACGCAGGCGTCGACACGGCTTTCGTGCGCGAACGGATCAAGGCGCGCGGCGGCGAACAGGCGGTGGCAAATATTCAACCCCACCAGTTGATGAATCCCGAATCCGTCGCCAACACCTACTGGATGCTGCACAGCCAGACGCGCGACGCTTGGACATTCGAACTCGACCTCCGACCCTATCGGGAGACATGGTGATGCCGCGTGTCGAATTCCTGTTCGATTTTGGCAGTCCCAACGCCTATCTCGCCCATCAGGTGATCCCCGAAATCGAAGCGCGCACCGGCGCTCATTTCCAATACATCCCCGTGCTGCTCGGCGGCATCTTCAAGGCGACAGGCAACCAATCGCCGATGACGGCCTTCGGCCACATCAAGAACAAGCTCGAATACGAACAGCTCGAAACTGCGCGCTTCATCCGCAAACACAATATCGCGCGCTTTCAGTTCAATCCGTTCTTTCCGGTCAACACGCTCGGTCTCATGCGCGGCGCGGTGGCGGCCGAGAGCATGGGCATCCTCCCACGTTACGTCGATGCAATGTTCCATCACATGTGGGAAGTCCCAAAGAAAATGGACGATCCGCAGGTGATCGGCGCCGCGCTTGCCGAATCCGGCCTCGATGCCGATGCCATTCTCGCCGCGGCCCAGACGCCGGAGGTCAAGCAGCGCCTGGTGGACAACACCGAGAAGGCGGTCGCGCGTGGAACTTTCGGCGCGCCCACTTTTTTTGTCGGTGACGAGATATTCTTCGGCAAAGACCGCCTGGCCGACGTCGAAGCCGAAATCCGCCGCCAGGCCGCTTAAGGCCGCAAACGGGTTGCGCTCATATGGTTGCGGGAGGTAAGTCTGCCTACCATATTCGGGTCTGATTGCTGCTTTCCGCGGCGTTCGTCCCGTTCCCCCTTGCGACCAACGAAGGATAACCGAATGCGTCTGTTTCCGGTCTTTTGTCTCGCGACTGTCCTTGCCGCGCCCGCCTTTGCGGCCGAGAAGCCTGTGGCTCTCGGTACGTTCAAGAACTGGTCGGCCTACACGGCGGGAACCGGCGCTGACAAGACGTGCTATGTACTGTCCCAACCCGTGGCGAGCGATCCGAAAAACGTGACGCGCGGTTCGATCTATTTCTTGATCAGCGATTTTCCCGCCCGCAAGGCCAAGGCGGAGCCCCAGATCGTTCCGGGCTATGCCTATCCCGACAACGGCACGGTCAGCGTGACGGTCGGCAACGACAAATGGACCTTCTTCACCAAGAACGAGGGCGATAAGGGAAGCGCTTGGCTCAAATCCACCGCCGATGAGGCAAAGCTCGTGGCCGCCCTGCAGAAGGGCAGCCGCGCGGTCGTGACCGGCGCTTCCTCGCGCGGCACCACCACGACCGATGCCTATTCGCTTTCCGGTATAACCGCTGCGCTGCAAAAGGCCCACGCCGAGTGCAAGATGTAAAACCCTCCCTGATCGGCCTGACGCAGGACGAGTTGAAATCGGCGCTCATAGAAGCGGGCGTCGAAAGCAAAGCCGCGCCTATGCGCGTGCGCCAGTTGTGGAACTGGATCTATGTTCACGGTGCGCGCGATTTCGCGGCCATGAGCAATCTGGCGAAGGACTTCCGCGCACTCCTTGCGGAGCGGTTCACCCTGGATCGCCCCGAAACCGTCACCGAACAGATATCGAATGACGGCACCCGCAAATGGCTGCTGCGCGCGGGGCCGGGTATCGAATTCGAATCCGTCTTTATCCCCGAACCCGGCCGCGGAACGCTGTGCGTATCGAGCCAGGTCGGCTGCACGCTCAATTGCCGCTTCTGCCACACCGGCACCCAGAAACTGGTGCGCAATCTCACGCCCGGCGAAATCGTGGGCCAGGTGATGATCGCTCGCGACGCGTTGGGCGACTGGCCCAGCACGGGCGAAAGCCGCCGCATCACCAATGTGGTGATGATGGGCATGGGCGAACCGCTCTACAATTTCGACAATGTGAAATCGGCCCTTTCCATTGTCGCCGATGGCGATGCGCTGGCGTTGTCCAAACGCCGCGTCACGCTGTCCACTGCCGGTGTCGTGCCGATGATCCCGCGTGCGGGCGCCGAAATCGGTTCCGCGCTCGCCATCTCATTGCACGCGGTACGCAATGACACCCGCGACGTGATCGTGCCGATCAACAAGAAATATCCCCTTGACGAATTGCTGGCAGCCTGCCGTGCCTATCCCGGTGTGTCGAACGCGCGGCGCATCACCTTCGAATATGTGATGCTGAAAGGCGTCAACGACAGCCTTGCCGATGCGCGCGAGTTGGTAAAGCTCATCCGCGGCATTCCGGCGAAGATAAATCTCATCCCGTTCAACCCGTGGCCCGGCGCGCCATACGAATGCAGCGATTGGGATCAGATCGAGAAATTTGCCGAAATCGTCAACCGCGCGGGTTATGCTTCGCCTGTGCGCACGCCGCGCGGCCGGGACATCATGGCCGCCTGTGGCCAGCTCAAAAGCGAAAGCGTGAAAACGCGCGCGAAGGATCGGATGGCGGAACTCGAATCTGCCGCACTCGCGCGGATGCCAAGTTGACGGCTAACCGCTGATCACCAGCCGTTGTCCAACAGCGTGTCAATCGTCGGCACGAACCAGACGTCTTTCCCACGATTGCTTTCCCGCACCAGCGCGCGCAGGGATTCGCTCTTCGACGTATAGGCCGAAATATCGCCGATAATGGCAAAGCGGCAGCGATAGTTCTGGAATTTCTGCAGGGCCTCGCCTGCAACGCCGGTGCGCAGATCGAAGAATGCGGGCGCGATATTGGCGACATGAAGCGCAATCACATCCGCTCGTTCTCCGCGAACTTTCATCAGCAGGTCGCCCGCATCTTTTCCCGACGCCAGCAAAGTGCTGTCGGCGCGAAATTCGGCAATCACCGCAGTTGGCGTCTTATGGATTTGCAGATGCAGCATAGGTCTTTCCTTACGGCCCTCTATACTGCCACGGCCCGCGAATGCGGGCCAACTATGTGTTATTTGCTGCATGAATCTCACGCGGAGGCGCGGAGAACGCGGAGTCGAGCTTTTCCTCCGCGTTCTCCGCGTCTCCGCGTGCAAATTTTCATTGTTTAGAATTCAACTGGGTGGCCCGCGAATGCGGCCCATGACAAGATAGAGGGGACAGTAATCGGGAAACGAACCATGATTTTCGATCTCTCAAACAAGATCGCCCTGGTCACCGGCGGAAGCCGCGGCCTTGGCCGCGAAATGGTGCTGGCTTTTGCAAAATCCGGTGCCGATGTGGTGATCGCCAGCCGTAAGCTGGCGGCCTGCGAAGACGTCGCGCGCGAAGTCGAGAAGCTGGGCCGCAAGGCGCTGCCGTTCGCCGCTCATGTCGGTACCTGGGAAGACAACGACCGGTTGGCCAATGCCGCTTACGAACATTTCGGCCGCGTCGACATTTTGGTGAACAATGCCGGCATGTCGCCGCTTGCGCCATCGTTAACCGAAACCAGCGAAGCCCTGTTCGATAAGGTCATCGACGTCAATTTCAAAGGCCCGTTCCGCCTGTCGTCGCTGATCGGTGAGCGCATGGTGGCGGGGAAGGGCGGGGTCATCATCAATCTGTCCAGCACAGCGGCCTTCGTGCCCATGCCGCATACGATTCCCTATGGTGGCGCGAAAGCGGCGATCAATGTGATGACGGTCGCACTCGCCAAGGCATTCGCACCGAAAGTACGCGTCAACTGTATCGCACCGGGTCCGTTCCTCACCGATGTTTCGACGGTGTGGCGCGAGAACAAAGAATATGAAAAATCGCTGGGATTGCAGCGTTTCGGCAGGCCGGAAGAAATCGTCGGCACCGCGCTATATCTCGCCAGCGACGCATCGTCTTACACGACGGGACAGGTTATCCGCGTCGATGGAGGCACATGGTAGTCCGTTACAATTTCCATATTTTCACCGGCGGTCCCGGCGCAGGCAAAACAACCGTGCTCGAAGCGCTTCGCGCTCGCGGTTATGCCTGCGTCGAAGAAACGGGCCGCAAGATCATTCAGGAACAAAAAGCCTTAGGCGGAAACATCCACCACAATGGCGACCGCATCGCCTATCGCGATCTGATGCTGTCGCGCGCCATTGCGGATTTCGAACGCATGTCGGGCGAAAAGGGCCCCGTCTTCTTCGATCGCGGCATCCCAGATCTGGTTGGTTACAACACGCTGATCGGCAGCGAAATTCCGCAAACCATGCGCGATGCGGCTCAGACATATCGCTACAATCTGGATGTGTTCGTATTTCCGCCGTGGCGCGAAATCTATGCCAATGACACTGAACGCAAACAGGATTTCACGGAAGCAATTGAAACCTGGCAAGCAGCCGTCGATATCTTGCCGGTGTTCGGTTATCGCATAGTCGAAGTGCCGCGTGCTTCCGTGGAAGCACGCGTGCAATTCGTTTTGGATCGTATCGCTTAAGCCGCGAGCGGCAATACCTTCCAGCGCCGCGCGGCTTCGGCCACGCGCTGGCCCAGATGTTCGGCCGTCTTCTTGTCCGAAACGGTCGGCCCCACGTCTGGCCCCGCATCTGCTGGCGATTGCGCCATTGCACCAAGGAAACTGCCTAGCCGGTTGATGTCGTCCACTGAACCTTTGGTGTGGTTGTTTCCCGGCATCAGGCCAAGGCTCGTCCAGATCATGCCGTGCTGGGCGGCGAAGATCGAAAGCTGGATCAGGCTATTCAGCTTGTCCCCACTCTGGCTCGCGGAGTTGGTGAAGCCCGCCGCAATCTTGTCGTTCCACTTGCCCCAGATTTTGGAAGTGGAATCCATGAACGCTTTGAACACGCCCGAAACAGAACCCATATAGGTCGGCGCGCCGAAAACAATGGCGTCGGCATCGGCCAACTTGTCGAGAACGGGCGCGAAATCCTGCGCAGCGTTGTCAATGCGGATCAGTTCGACAACCGTGCCCGGCACACGCGCGGCACCCGCCGCCACGGCCTTTGCCTGTTCGGCGGTGTGCCCATAACCGGAGTGGAAAACGACGGCGACTTTGCTCATGGGAAACCCTCTCTATCAGTAAGTGTAACTGTTACCGTTACATATTGGGCTGCCAATCGCTTTACAAGGGCGAGGGCGGCAAATTTTCAGGCGGCCGCTGCCTCGACCGTCTTAACCAGTTGAGCCAGCGTGGTTTTTGAAAGCGACGTCCGCGCCGCTTCGTCGATGGAGCGCACCAGCCCGCAGATAATTCCGGGGGCGGCGCGGCCCACCGGGCAGTCCTTGTTGCCTTGCGGCCGGGAGCCGTGGCTGGGCGCATCTTCGACGGCTGCGTAAATCTCGCTCATGCGAATCTTGGCCGGCGGGCGAGCGAGCCAGGCCCCGCCCTGCGCGCCGGAGCGCGTATGGATCAGTTCCGCCTCTGCAAGCGACCCCATGATCCGGCGCACCACCACGGCATTGACGCCGATACTGGAGGCGAGTTCGCGCGAAGGCGCGGCACGCTCGGCAGAATCCGCGTTCTCATGGGCCAGAAGGACCATGATGTGCACGGCGGTTGCGAAACGCAGGCTGGTCATCGTCCTATTAGTAATAGGAACAGTTACAAATTATTCAAGCTTTGGCGGCCCAAGCCACCGCCTGCTCCAGCCGGTCATTACCCCAGAAAAGCTCGTCGCCTACGGTGAATGAGGGTGCGCCGAATATCCCGCGCGAGATCGCTTCTTCGGTCTGCGCCTTCAGCTTGCTCTTGTTCTCTTCGGTATTTGCCGCGGCGACGGCCGCTTCGGGATTGACCCCGATGTGAGAAAGAATGAACGCCAGAGTCGCGTCGTCGGAAATATCGCGTTGCTCCGCGAAGTTTGCCGTATAGACCGCGCGGGTGAACGCAGCTGTCCAGCCTTGCGCTTCACCGGCCAGCGCGATGCGCGCCGCCTTCAATCCGTTCTGCGGAAAGCGCACCGGCGGCAATTTCAGCGGCAAACCTTCCGCCTCGCAGATGCGCTCCAAATCGCGCCACATATAGCGGCCTTTGACGGGATAGATGTTGAAGGGGGAATCCTTCCACCCCTGGGCGCCGAAAATGGGGCCCAGCAGAAAGGGCCGGTAGCGGACGGAAACGTCCGCGGCGGCTGCCACCTTTTCCACGCGCATGGCTGCCGGGTAGGAGTAGGTGCTGGCAAATTCGTACCAGAAGTCGATAGTTTTCCGAGTCATCTTGGAACGCTAGAACGGCCCCCTTATTTATCGCCAGCCACGGATTCACGCTTCTTGGGCGTATCTGGTATGCACCGGGGGAGGGGGGAGGGGTGGCGAAAATCGAAAAACGACTATCCCTTTGTCTTTATTGATTGTTCCAGAACAGCGACGTGGAGAATTAGGTGGCAGCGACAGGCGTGAAAAAGGTGGTTTTGGCCTATTCGGGAGGGCTCGATACGTCGGTCATCCTCAAATGGCTGCAGACACATTACGGCGCCGAAGTCGTCACCTTCACCGCCGACCTGGGGCAGGGGGAGGAGCTGGAGCCCGCGCGCAAGAAAGCCGAACTCCTCGGTATCAAGCCGGAAAACATTTTCATCGAAGACCTCCGCGAAGAATTCGTGCGCGACTATGTCTTCCCCATGTTCCGCGCCAACGCGGTCTATGAAGGCGTCTATCTGCTCGGCACCTCCATTGCGCGGCCCCTGATCGGCAAGAAGCAGATCGAAATCGCCGAAAAGGTCGGCGCCGACGCCGTCTGTCACGGTGCCACCGGCAAGGGCAACGATCAGGTGCGTTTCGAACTCGCCTATTACGCGCTCAAGCCCGACATCAAAGTGATCGCACCCTGGCGCGAATGGGATCTGACCAGCCGCACCAAGCTGATCGAGTTTGCCGAACACCACCAAATCCCCATCGCGAAGGACAAGCGCGGCGAAGCGCCGTTCTCGGTGGATGCGAATCTTCTGCATTCGTCGTCGGAAGGTAAGGTGCTGGAAGACCCCGCTGCCGAGCCCGACAGCATCGTCTATCAGCGCACGCTTTCTCCCGAAGAAGCTCCCGACAAGCCGACCTATATCGAAGTCGGTTTCGAGAAGGGCGATGCCGTTTCCATTGACGGTGTCAAACTTTCGCCCGCCACCTTGCTGGCAAAGCTGAACGAACTCGGCAAAGCCAATGGAATCGGACGTCTCGACCTCGTGGAAAACCGTTTCGTCGGCATGAAATCGCGCGGTGTTTACGAAACACCCGGCGGCACCATTCTGCTTGGCGCCCATCGCGCTATCGAGTCCATCACGCTGGATCGGGGTGCGGCACATCTGAAAGACGATCTGATGCCGCGCTATGCGGAACTGATCTACTACGGTTTCTGGTTCTCGCCCGAACGCGAGATGCTTCAGGCCGCTATCGACAAGAGCCAGGAATTCGTCACCGGCTCCGTCCGGCTCAAGCTCTACAAGGGCAACGTGATCGTCGTCGGACGCTCGTCGCCATATTCGCTCTATTCGCAAGACCTCGTAACCTTCGAAGACGACCGCGGTGCCTACGACCAGAAAGATGCACAGGGTTTCATTAAACTCAACGCGCTGCGCCTGCGCACGCTTGCGATGAGAAAGCGCAAGATAAGGCCATGAGCGAAAACGGAATGCAGATCGAATACTGGAACGGCGAGGGCGGCGAACGCTTCGCGCGATCTCAGGAAGCGATCGATCGAAGCATGGCGAAAATCACGGAGGCGGCAATCGCCTTCGCCGCTCCGCGGACAGACGAACGCGTGCTCGACATCGGTTGCGGCTGCGGAACCTCGACATTCCGTTTGCGTGAAAAGGTCGGTCCCAATGGGGCTACGGCAGGTGTCGATGTTTCCAAAATCATGCTCAATGTCGCGCGAGCGCGCGCTGCTGCGGCCAATGCCGACATCGCCTTCGTGGAAGACGATGCCGCGAAGCACGATTTCCAACCGGTCTTCGATCTTGTGTTCTCGCGCTTCGGCGTGATGTTCTTCGCCGATCCGATCGCGGCCTTCGCCAATATCCGCACCGCACTGACGAAGAACGGCCGTCTCGCTTTCGTTTGCTGGCGTTCGCTTCCGGAAAATTTCTGGGCTTATACGCCGCTCATGGCCGCCCGGCCGTTCCTGCCGCCGATGGACGCGCCCGATCCAAATGCGCCCGGCCCGTTTGCTTTTGCGGACGGCGACAGGCTTCGCCGCATCCTTGCAAGCGCGGGCTTCAACGCCATCACCATCGAAAAGCTCGACACCACAATGGCCATGGGCGCGACCGTCGAAGAGGCCGCCGCCGAATCCATGAGCATCGGCCCGGTATCTCGCGCCACCGCCGGGGTGGACGAGGCGACGCGCGATAAAATCCGCGTGGCCCTTGCCGAAGCCCTCGAAAAATACAAGACGCCCGAAGGTGTAGCCCTTCCCGCTGCCTGCTGGCTGGTGCGTGCGACGGTTTAAATATCGAGCGCCGCCGAAAGCGCGTTGTCCTGAATGAACTCGCGGCGCGGTTCGACGACGTCGCCCATCAATTTTGCGAAGAGATCGTCGGCATCGTCGGCGTGCTCGACCTTCACAAGCAGCAATGTGCGCGCGTTCTCGTCCAGCGTCGTCTCGAAGAGTTGTGAGGCATCCATTTCGCCGAGCCCTTTGTAACGCTGTAGTGCCAGTCCCTTGCGTCCCCATTCGATGATGGTGTTGAGAAGCTGTGACGGCGCACGGACCTCGACCTGCTCGTCCTTGCGCTTGAGCAGGCCGAGCTTGAGATAGGTGTTCTGCAGCGATGCGGCCATGCGATCCAGCTTGCGCGCATCGGCGCTGCCGATCAGCGCGCCGTCGATCGCCACCGCCTCGCGCACGCCGCGCACCTCGCGCCAGAACTTGAGCCCGCCATCTTCTGT
>DASZYI010000104.1:0-11441 GCA_035545475.1 Rhizomicrobium sp. | reverse complement strand
GAACGATCCCTTGTGGCAATCGCTGAAGAGTGCCGCGCCGGAAATCGCCTGGCCGCCGGTGATGCGCGGGGCCGGCGCGGCGCTGGAATCGCTTGCCCATCAGCTTGAAGCGAGCCAATGGCTTTCGGCAGACGAACTTCGCGCGCGGCAGGACGCACAGCTTGGCCATGTCGCCGAACATCTTTGCGAACATTCCGGCTTCTTTCGCGAACGGTTGAAGCGCGCCGGCCTTTCGGCGGCGAGCCTGCCGGGCAATCTTTCGCGCTTGCCGTTGCTGTCGCGGCGCGATCTGCAACGGCCCGACGTGCATTGCGACCATGCGCCTGAGGAACACAAGCCCGTGCGCGAGGCGCGCACATCGGGTTCGACGGGCGAACCTGTCGTCGTCAAACGCACGGCGATCAGCCAGTTGTTCTGGCTTGCCATCACCTTGCGCGAATATTTCTGGCACGAGCGCGATTTCCGCCTCAGCTATTCCGCGATCCGTCCGACGATTTCCGAATACAGCGTGCAGCCGAATTGGGGGGCGCCTGCGGCGGCGCTGTTCGAGACGGGACGTTCCCAGCTTATCCCCATAACAGCCGACATCGCGCGCATTGCGGATTGGCTCGGCGAATTCGCGCCCGATGTGCTGGTGATCTATCCCAATGTCGTGGGCGCATTGATCGCACATCTGCGCAAATCGGGACGGACATTGCCGAGCGTCAAGCTGATCCGTTCGATCAGCGAAACCCTGTCCGACGAGCGACGTGCGCAGGCCGCATCGTTCTTCGGTGCGCGCGTGGTGGACAATTACTCGTCGCAGGAAGCCGGTGTCATCGCGGTGCAATGCCCCGACGCAGACGGCTATCACATCATGGGAGAAAGCCTGATCGTCGAGGTGATCGGCGAGCGCGGCGAACCTTGCGCCGAAGGCCAGACGGGCCGGGTGGTGCTGACCGACCTGCACAATTTCGCCACGCCGCTGGTGCGCTACGATATCGGCGATTATGCGGAAATGGGCGGTGCATGTTCCTGCGGACGCGGGCTTGCCGTGCTCAGGCGAATTCTCGGCCGCGAGCGCAATCTGATTTTGATGCCGGACGGTTCGCGGCATTGGCCGCTGGTGGGATTTGCGCGCTTCCGCGACGTGGCGCCCGTTGTGCAATATCAGTTGATCCAGACGGGACGCGAGGCGATCGAAGTGCGGCTGGTGGTCGAAAAGCCGCTCCGCGCGTCGCAGCAGGGCGATCTGGAAAACGTCATTCGCGAGGCGCTCGGCTTTCCCTTTGCGCTCGATTTCGTTTACTTCGACGGAAGCATTCCGCCGGGTCCACGCGGCAAGTTCGAAGAGTTCGTTTGCAAGATCTAGACGGCTTCGCGGGCGAGCTTAGGCGTCGCGTGCCGGTACCGCGCCCATCGCCGGATCGCCCGGCCACAGCCGCGGGATGGTGCCGTGCGCAAACCAGCGAACGCGGAATTGATAGCCTTCCTTGGTGTATCCGACGAAGGTCAGCTTGGTGTCCGGCCAAACTGCGTGGTTGTCGTGTTCGACAAGTCCGCGCGACTGGATGACGGCACCAATCCCCATCACCTGTTCTTCGGGATTTTCCTTCGACCATTGTTCGAGAAGGTCGAAGGAAAAGAGCGATATGGTGGTGGAGATCCGCTTCAGGCGGCTCGTGCGCGACACCGAGCAGCGGAACATCGCCAGTTTGGAACGCAGGAAATCGACCTCGCGGATCGCGGCGGTTGCGACCGCGACCATCTCGTCGCCGTCATAGGCGCCGGCGCAAATCTGCGCCAGCCGGTCCTCCACCGCCGCATTTGGCGGAAGCATGCCGTTCGCTTCCCAAAATTTGAGAGCGTCGCCTTCGATCCGCGAATCCTTCAGCCGCCAGGCCGCGCGGCAGTCGACCGCCGGATTCTGCGGATCGTAGGCAGGAACGTTCACGTTGCTTCGCGCTTCGCCGCGATCAGTTGGTGCCGATGGCGAGTTTCAGGAACGGCCCGTGCATCACGCGCGAGGCGTCCAGATGGTTGGCGAAACCGCCGTCCAGCACGTTGAACCAGGCGTCGACCTTGTAACCGAGGCTGACGGCCGAATTCATGTCCGGGCAGTGCCAGCTCAGGGCCGCAAAGCCGCCCACTTCGGGAACGGTCTTGCCGCGGTGACCTGTACCGCCATAGCCCGTCGACGATCCCGAATAGAAGGCGCGGATTTTGTTGGTCTGACGGCCGAACAGCACGGCGACATTGGCACCCCAGTCGAGCGACAATCCGTTGGCGTCGTCGATCGGCGCGGATGCTTCCCAGGAAATCATCGGGCCCACGCCATGGAAGCCGCGCGAAACCACTTCCCTGCCGCTGCCGCTGAAATATTTGGTCGACGTGTGGAAATCCACGTCGGTGCGCGCGGTGAAATGCGCATAGCGAATGCCCGCGCTGAAGACCGACTTGCCGTCGTGGCCGAACATGCCGAGGCCGAAATCCTTGCCCACCTGGAAGTCGATGATGAAATGATCTTCGCGGTGACGCAGATTGGCTGAATAGGTGCCGGTGTAGAAACCGGTGTCGTAGCTGTAATGGAAGCTTCTGGCCTGCTTGCCGGCGCGGCCATACTGGATGCCCAGACGCAGGATGAGATCGGTATCGGCGGGCTGCATCTTGATGGCGCCGTCGAAATTCCAGATGTGGCTCGGACGAATCATGAAGGCGTCCGCGGGCACGTTGGAGAGAAGGTCGCCTTCGCCGCCGCCGCCCACCAGACCCGGATCGAACCATTGGGTCGAGCCGCCCGCTTCCAGGCCGTACTGGCCGCTCAGTTCGACCGAGAAATGATTCTGGTCGTCGGCGCGCGCTGCGGGCGCCGTTGCGAGTCCGGTGGCGATGGCAAGCGCCGAAACGCTCGCCAGCAAATGCCAACGCACATTGTGTTGATGACGGTTTGTAATGAGTTCGCTCATAAGTGCCCCTTTTTTAAGAACAAGGAAAAATCAATTCGCCTGAATGCCGATCTTCAGATACGGCCCATGCTGCACGCGGTCGACCTGCCAGTTTTGATAGATGCCGGCATCGAGCACGCCGAACGCGGCGTCGACGCGATAGCCGAACGCGATGCGCAAACCCGAATCCGCCGGATGGTAGGAAAACCCTACCGAGCCGCCCACTTCCGGCACGGTGACGGTTCGGTCGCGCGAGGTGCCGAGCGCGTAGCCGTCATCATACAGAAGCACGCCGCTCGCCTTTTGCCGTCCGAACAGCACGGCGGCGTTGACGCCCCAATCGAGCGTGAAGATGCCGTCGCCGGTATCCGAAAGCGGTGTGGATGCTTCCCACGAGATCATCGGGCCGATGCCGACGAAGCTGCGTTTGGCGAGCGTCGAGCCGCCGCCCGCGAAATATTTGGTGGACGTGTAGAAACCCGTATTGGTGCGTGCGGTGAAATGCGCATAGCGCAAACCGGCGCTGAATACCGAGGTGCCTTCGTGGCCGAACATGCCGAGGCCGAAATCCTTGCCGACCTGGAAATCGATATTGAGGTGGCTTTCGCGATGGGTCGCCGCACCTTCATACAGTTTGGTGTAGGAGTAAGGCGTGGTCTGCGTGAACGAAGCGAATGCGCTGCGCCGCTCGTTGCGTCCGAATTTGATGCCCAGCGAAAAGATCAGATCGGAATCGGCGGGTTGGACCTTCAACGCGCTGGTGAAATCCCAGCTCGGGCCGGCATGGATGGGCAAGGCCGCGCCGTCGGGGCCGGTCGGCGAATGGATGCGGCCCATACCCGCCTCGCCGCTTTCTCCGCCTTCACCGCCGCCCACAGGTGCGCCGGGCGCCGCGAAGGGCAAAAACCACGCGGTCGAGCCGCCGGCTTGCGCGCCGTAGCTGCCCCCGACTTCGAAATAGAAATGATTGTCTTCGTCGGCCTGCGCAGCAGGGACCGTGGCGAGGCCTGCTGTCAAAGCCAGGACGGATGCCCCAGCCAACAGGTGCCAGCGCACGTCCCGGTTGCGTGTGTGAGTGAGCTCGCTCATCCCATCCCCATGGAATCCTAGCAAATGACCATATTCGCCGCTTCCTGTCATCGGCCTTTCCGTCGAATGTTCTGCACCGCAACATTCCCGCCACAGGCTCACGCAGCCGTGACGCCAGCGCGGTTGGCCGGCGGCCTATCCTGACTTCGCGGTCGTGCCGGAGGGGCAGGTGGGTCGGACGTTGCGAATATTCTTACAAGCTATTGGGTTCGCACTGTATTTTTCTTCCGCTTGGGCCCAGAACGCCCAATTTCATGCCGGTCCGTCGCATCAGGATACCTTTCCGGAGGCCGGACCGGACGGCTTCTTCATCCCGTCCTGGCGTTTCGACGCAGGCCATATGGTCGTGGCCTCGCCCGTCATCTCCGCCGGCGTTCTCTATGCGGGGGCAAAGAACGGGAGGTTCTTCGCACTCGATTCCAAAACCGGCGCGCGCAAATGGGTCTTCCAGGCGGACGCTGCGATCACGTCTACGGCTGCGGTCGGCGATGGACGGATCTTTTTCGAAACCGACGCCAACACGATCTATGCGCTCGATCTCGACGGCCACGAGTTGTGGCACCGCGCGACGGGAGGCGACCTGCCATTCGATGCGATGGCCGGATTCCAGACGGTCGAGGATTGGGACTATTGGGCGTCATCGCCTTTGCTCGAAGATGGCGAGCTGTTCGCCGGTAGCGGTGACGGGAAGATCTATGCACTCGATGCCGCGACCGGCAAAGAGATATGGACGTTCGCCACGCAAGGCCGTGTGCGTTCTTCGCCCGCAAGCGACGGCAAGACGATCTATGCGGGAAGTTTCGACGGGCGCTTATATGCACTCGATCGCAAAACGGGAAAATTGCGCTGGTCGTTCCAGACGCTCGGCAACAAGGTTTTTCCGCAAGGCAGCATTCAATCCTCGCCGACGCTTGCCGAAGGTTTCGTGCTGTTCGGCGCGCGCGACTACAATCTCTATGCGCTCGATGCGAAAACCGGACGCGAGGTCTGGCATCAATCGGTGAAGAATTCCTGGGTGCCGTCCACGCCTGCCGTCGATAAAGGCAGCGTCTATACGGGAAGCGCGGATGGGCGCGCGGCGTTCGCCTATGAATTGAAAACCGGAAAGCTTCTCTGGACCACGCCGCTCGACAATCTGGTGTTCTCGTCGCCGGCGATCGCGGGCGGCAGGCTCTATCTCGCCACGATGGGCGGCAGCGTGTTCGCGATGGACGCGCAAACGGGAAAGATCGTGGGTTATACGCCGACCGAGGATCGCGTGTTGTCCACGCCATGGATCGAAGATGGAACCATTTATTTCGGCAACAATGACGGGTTCATCTATGCGATGCGTGCCGGGCCGCACCGCTACCCTGGCGGCTGAAAATCGCTGAAAGTCATTTAACCTTTCGCGCCAAATCGGCTACGTTTTTGCCACGATTTTGCGTTAGCGTTCCCGCATGAACCCCACACTATCCCAGGAAGCGATTCGCCTTTACTCCCGGCACGAACATCTGGCCGACGGCGCGATCCATGTGCTGGGAATCGTATTTGCGATTTCGGCGACGCTCTGGCTGTTGTGGAATGTGAGCGGCTTCGTGACGGTCGCAGCCGTCTCGGTTTATTGCGCCGGTTTGCTTGCCATGATTATCGCGTCGGCTGCCTACAATCTGGCACCCACCGGCACACTCAAGGAAATTCTCAGGCGGTTCGATCATTCGGCGATCTTTGTGATGATCGCGGCCACTTACACGCCCTTCGCCGCGGCAAGGCTCGGCTATCCGGTGGGCGATGTGATCCTGTCGCTCGTCTGGGGTGCGGCGGCATTCGGCGTGGGAATGAAAATGCTCTTCCCGCGCCGCTTCGAGAAGGTGAGCATCGTTCTTTATATCGCGATGGGCTGGCTGATCGTCACCGCGATCAAGCCGCTGGCGGCATCGGTCGCCGCAATCGATTTCTGGCTGCTGGTGGCAGGCGGGCTCATCTATTCGGCCGGTATCGCGTTCTATCTGATCGAGCGCATTCCGTTTCACAAGGCCATTTGGCACGGCTTCGTGCTCGCCGCTGCCGTGATACATTTCGCAGCGATTGCGATGGAATTCACCAACTAGTTCACCCTCCCTCAAGGGGAGGGTGAAACTCTTACTCGATCTCGGCGTGATCGAACCAGGCCACGCGGATCTGCTGGTCCTGCGCGGAATAGCCTACGAACACCAGACCGCTGGCTTTCCAGATCGGACGCTTCTTCTTCTCGTCGAGATTTGTGGTCTGGATCGTGGTGCCCATGCCCATCACGCGCTCGTTCGGATTGGCGCGCGACCATTCTTCGAGCACCTCGCGCGAATAGCGTCCCATTTCGGTGGAGAGATGCTGGCCGCGCCGGTCGGGCGCAATCGCGCAGCGCCACATCGCAAGCCGGCTCCTGAGGAAGCCGACATCGGTGAGCTTGGCCGTGGAAACGGCGATCAGACGGTCGCCGTCATAGGCGACGGTGCACAATTCGCGCAGGCGATTTGCCGGCACCGCATTGGGTGGCATCAGATTGTTCGTCTGCCAGAAGGCAAGCGCGTCGCGTTCGATGGCGGGATCGGCGCGAAACCACGCGGGCTTGAATTGGATATCCGTCATGGCCGCGACGATAGGCCCGCGCGTTTGCGGCCGCAACGACAAGACCCTCGACAGGGCTGCGGCGTTTCTATAGCCAACCTTCAGGAGGTGGAAAGATGGACAGACTGATCCGGGGTTATCGCGATTTCATGGCCAAGCGCTGGCCGGAGCAGCATGCCCATTACGCCGAACTTTCCACCAAGGGCCAACGTCCCGATTATCTCGTCATCGCTTGCAGCGACAGCCGTTCCGATCCGGCCACCATTTTCGGCGCCGGGCCCGGCGAACTTTTCGTCATCCGCAATGTCGCGGCGATCGTGCCGCCTTATGAAGAAGGCGGGGGCTATCACGGCACGAGTTCGGCCATCGCCTTCGCCGTCTTGAATCTCAACGTCAAATACATCGTGGTGATGGGCCATGCCCAATGCGGCGGCGTGGCGGCGGCACGCGATATGGAAGCGGCGGCGAATACCCCCTTTCTGGGCTCGTGGATCAAGCTGCTCGAACCGGCGGCGCGGAAATGCGAGCATCACGACCAGCCCGATTTCGAACGCGAGACCGTGAAGCTGTCGCTCGACCGGCTGATGACATTCCCCTTCGTCGCCGAACGGGTGAACGCCAAATCGCTGTCGCTGGTCGGCATGCGGTTCGGCATCGCCGACGGCAAACTCGAACTGCTCGATCCCGCGAGCGGAAAATTCGAAACCGTTTCGCCGCAGTAGATTTCTGACCTCCCCCTTTGTGGGGAGGTCGGAGAGCGAAGCGATCCGGGTGGGGGACGGTGCGTGTGACGAACACTGTCCCCCACCCGAAAAATCCTTCGCTGCGCTTCGGATTTGTTCGACCTCCCCACAAGGGGGAGGTAAGCAATTTAAAACGAATCCTTCCTCCGCCGCGTTTCGCCGAACACTTCCACGTCGCTCGCATTTTCCATGGCGAGCGAGCGGCGCAGTTCGGGGGAGTTGGGGCGCAAAAAAGGATTGGTCTTTTTTTCCAAGCCCATCGTTGAAGGGATCGTCGGCTTGTTTTCGGCGCGGGCGGCTTCGACCTCTTTCATGCGCGATTGCAGATCGGCATTGCCCGGTTCGAGCGTCAGTGCGAAGCGGCCGTTGCTCAGCGTGTATTCGTGGCCGCAATAGATCTTCGTGTCGTCGGAGAGCGTCATCAGTTTCGACAGGCTGTTCCACATCATCGGCGGATCGCCTTCGAACAGGCGTCCGCAACCCATCGCGAACAAGGTGTCGCCGGTGAAAGCGATGTCGCCGAAGACGAAGGTGATGGCGCCGCGCGTGTGGGCGGGCACTTCGAGGATGCGGGCGCGGTGGGGGCCAAAAGTCCAGCCGCTCGCCTCGCTCACGCCTTCGTCGATGCCGGGGATGCGCTCGCGGTCTTTGGCGGGGCCGATCACCTTGGCGCCGAATTCCGCCTTCAGGGCCTGGTTGCCGCCGGTGTGGTCCCAATGGTGGTGGGTGTTGAGGATATGGGTGAGCTTTTGGCCGGTCCGGGCAAGCGCCGCCTTCACCGGCTCCGGCTCGGACGGATCGACCACGGCGCAAAGACCGGCGTCCCGGTCGGCCAGGAGATAGGCGTAATTGTCTTTCAGGCAGGGAACCAGGGTGACGGTCAGGCTCATTTCGTGCTCCTTTGGGCGCCCAGCTTAACAACGCCGGGACGGGCGGTGTATTGGGCGGGTGATGGATTCGGCCGGTCCCATGCATCTGAACGCGCGCAAGCTCGCCGATTTCTATGAAAGCCCGGTGGGGCAAATCGCCCGGCGGATGATCTATCGCCGTTTGCGGATGATGACGCCGGCGCGCCGCCCCACCAATGTGCTGGGCTTCGGGTTCGCGGTTCCCTATTTGCGCACGCTTCTGACCGAGGCCCATCGCGTGGTGGCGATGATGCCCGCGCAGCAGGGCGTGGTGGCGTGGCCGCCGGGGCGGCCGCTATGTGTGCTGGGCGAGGAGCTGTCGCTGCCCTTCGCGGACGAGACCTTCGACATGGTGATCATGGCGCATGGGCTGGAAGGCGCGGAGTCCGTGCGCCCGCTGATGCGTCAGATCTGGCGGGTGATGGCGCCCGAGGGGCGGCTGCTTCTGGTGGTGCCGAACCGCGCAAGCCTCTGGGCGCAGGCCGAGCGTTCGCCCTTCGCCTATGGACGGCCTTACTTGCGCGGGCAGTTGGACATGCTGCTGCGCGAATCCATGTTCGCGCCGCAGCGCTGGGAAAGCGCGCTCTATTTCCCGCCGACGAGATCGCGCCGCTTCATCGGCAATGGCGTCGGCTGGGAGCGCGTGGGCCAGGTGTTGTGGCCGCGCTTTGCGGGCGTGCATCTGGTGGACGCGTCGAAGTCGCTGTTTGCCGCCACGCCGGTGCTGGTGTCGGATCGCAAGAGCCTGCTCGCGCGGGCGTGATCGTTACAGCGTCTTCATCTGCGCAGTCTTTCGTTAAGGAATTTTGGCGCGCTCACGCTTGTGTGAAGCGATAGATACCGCGCATGGAAGATGTGCGTGGAGTGCAACGCTCATCACATCCCCATTCCATGTGCATTGCGCGCATCGCGTCAACCGCACTTCACGGCGAAGTGACCCGATCACGCGGATGTGCCCTTTCTTCTTTCGTGCGCACGACTATCTCCAATGTACCGGCGAAATTGCCGGATGACCGCGAGTAAAGACGGAGGGAGTCCATGTCCATTTACAAGATCGCAAGCGCCATTCTCGTTGCCGGTGGCATCGCCGCGTTCGGCACCAATGCGATGGCGAGCGAACCGGCAACGTCGCTCAACTGTCTGAAGATGTCCAAACAGGTGAAGGACGCGCTCTACACCCATCAGAGCGGTTCGGCGCATGACGCAGCAGAACAGGAGCTGAAAGCCGGCTCCGACCTCTGCATGAAGGGCTTCTACAAGGCAGGCATGTCGCATTACGAGGCTGCGCTCAAAGCCATCGGCGGCAGCGCCACGGCATCGGCGCACTAACGCAGATCAAACCCTCCCCTTGAGGAGGGTCGACAATTTGCGAAGCAAATTTCGGGGAGGGGTCTGCGGTATCGCAGCTTTGACCCCTCCCCGAAAAATTTCTCCGGGCGCTACGCTGTCGCTAGGCGCCGCTCCGAAATTTTATCGACCCTCCCTCAAGGGGAGGGCGAGTTTCTATCTCGATCTCAGAAAGAAGATCGCGCCCTCGGCCAGAAGGTTCGGACCCCAGGATTGCGCTTGCATCGGCTGGGTGTGTCCGTCCTTGCGCAGCGCCAGCGCACTTTCCACCACGCCGCCCACTTCCTCCGTCAGCGCCACGAAATCGGCGATGGTGCACAGATGGATGTTCGGCGTTTCGTGCCAGGAATAGCCGAGCGTTTTTGTCTGCGGCATGCGGCCGTTCGCGAGCAGCGAAAGACGAATGCGCCAATGGCCGAAGTTCGGAAAACTCACCGCCGTGAGTTTGCCGATGCGCAAGAGCTGGGAAAGCACGGTCTTGGGCGAATAAGTCGCCTGGATGGTTTGGCTCAGGATCGCCACGTCGAAGATCTGCGCGGGGTAATCGCCGAGATCGGTGTCGGCGTCGCCCTGCACCACCGATAGTCCGCGCGCCACGCAGGCGTTCACATTCTGCTGCGACAGTTCGAGGCCGCGCCCATCGACATTCTTTGTCGCCGCCAGATATTCGAGCAGCGCACCATCGCCGCAGCCGATATCGAGCACGCGCGCATTTTGCGGGATGATCTCGGCGATTGCCGCAAGGTCCGGGCGCAATCCGTTCATTTCACGCCGTTGCTCGCAGCAACCGAATTGATGAAGCCGCGCACGGTTGCGAACATTTCGGGCTCGTCCAGCAGGAAAGCATCGTGGCCGCGGTCGGTGTCGATCTCGACAAAGCTCACATTGGCGGCGGCAGCGTTGAGCGCATGCGCGATGTGCTTGTTTTCGACCGTCGGAAACAGCCAGTCGCTGGTGAAGGAAACGATGCAGAAGCGCGTCTTTGTTCCCCGAAACGCTTCGGCAAGGACGCCGCCGTAATCGGCCGCGAGATCGAAATAGTCCATCGCGCGGGTGATGTAGAGATAGGAATTGGCGTCGAAGCGGTCGACGAAGGTCATGCCCTGATGGCGCAGATAGGATTCGATCTGGAAATCCGGTCCGAAGCCGAACGAGATCGCCTCGCGGTTCTGCAGGTTGCGTCCGAACTTCCGCTGGAGCGCCGGCTCCGACAGATAGGTGATGTGCGCGGCCATGCGCGCGACCGCCAATCCCTTTGACGGCTGCGTGCCTTCGAGTTGATAGGCGCCGCCCTTCCAGTCGGGATCGGCCATGATCGCCTGGCGGCCCACTTCGTGGAAAGCGATGTTCTGCGCGGAATGATTGGCAGCGGTCGCAATCGGAATGGCGGAGAGCACGCGTTCGGGATAGCTCGCCGCCCATTGCAGCACTTGCATCCCGCCCATCGAGCCGCCGAGCACGCAGAGCAAACGCTCGATGCCGAGTGCATCGAGCAGCATGGCTTGGGCGCGCACCATGTCCTTGATCGTGACCACGGGGAAGGAAAGGCCATAGGGCTTGCCCGTTGCCGGATCGATGGAGGCGGGGCCGGTCGTGCCCATGCAGCCGCCCAGCACATTGGCGCAGATGACGAAGAAACGGTCGGTGTCGATGGCCTTGCCGGGCCCGACAAGCGTGTCCCACCAGCCGGGCGTGCCCGTGACGGGATGCTGGCTGGCGGCGAACTGGTCGCCGGTCAGCGCGTGGCAGGCGAGGATGGCGTTCGATTTCTGCGCGTTGAGTTCGCCATAGGTCATATAGGCGACCGTGAGCGGTGACAGCTCGCGGCCCGCATCGAGCAGAAG
>DASZYI010000103.1:0-30729 GCA_035545475.1 Rhizomicrobium sp. | reverse complement strand
TTCGCGAATACGCTGGGCGATGTTTCGCACGAGATCGTTCACACGATGGATGCCGCCGTCGCCGCCGCCGCGCGCGATGCCGCGCGGTCTTCCGCCGAAGCGCCGGTGGTGCTGTTGTCGCCCGCCTGCGCTTCGTTCGATCAGTTCCGCGATTTCGAACATCGCGGCGATGTGTTCCGCGCGCTTGTCGCCGATCTTTCCAAGAACAAGGAAGCCGCCCAATGACCCTTTCGCGCGCCCAACGCGGCGGTTTCGCAAGCTGGTGGTGGACGGTGGACCGCGTGGCGCTCGTCGCCATGCTGGCGCTGATCGCCATCGGTTTGATGCTGGCGTTTGCGGCCAGTCCTGCGGCCACGGGCGGGCCGATGACCGAAGGCGATTTCCGCTATGCCGCCAAACAGATCGCGTTTGCTGCAATCGCGGCGGGCATTCTGGCCGGAACGTCGATCCTCAATATCCGCACCATCAAGCTGACCGCGGCCATCGTGTTCGCCTTGGCGGTTATCGGATCGGGGCTTGTGCTGTTCACGGGCAGCGAAGTGTTCGGCGCGAAACGCTGGATCGATCTGGGCTGGCTCACGCTGCAACCGTCCGAATTCCTGAAACCCAGCTTCGCGATCCTGGCGGCGACGATCCTTGCCGATCCGAAACCGATGCCGGTGCGCAAGGAATTCATCACCCTTTGCCTCGTGGCATTTCCCATCGCATTCCTGCTGATGCAGCCCGACGTGGGGCAAACCGGTTTGCTGCTGGCGCTGTGGGCCTCGCTGCTGTTCTTCGCAGGGCTACGACTTTACTGGATGGGACTGCTTGCGGGCGCCGGTGGGGGGCTTCTCGGCTTTGCCTATGCGTTCTTTCCGCATGTGCGCCATCGCATCGACCAGTATTTCGCGCAGATGCAGGATCCCGATCAGGCGGGTTATCAGGCTGGCCTTGCGCTGAAAGCCTTCGAGCATGGCGGTTTCGCGGGCGTGGGGCCGGGCGCGGGCACGATCAAATATCGCATTCCCGATGCGCATTCCGATTTCATCTTTGCCGTCGCGGGCGAGGAATTTGGCCTGGTGCTGTGCGCGCTGATCGTGGCCCTGTTCTGCGTGCTCACGGTGCGGCTTCTGTTGCGTGCAAGCCGCGCGCGCGATCCGTTCACGCAATTGGCGGGGGCGGGACTGGCCATCGTCATCGGTTTGCAGGCGTTCATCAATATGGGGGTCGCGATCAGTTTGCTTCCGGCGAAAGGCATGACCTTGCCGTTTATTTCTTATGGCGGTTCGTCGCTGTTCGCGGTGGCGTTGACCATGGGTTTTGCGTTGGCAGTTACACGCCAGCGTCCCCAGCTTGAAATGCGCGACAACACGCACAATCCGCTGCCGTCCGGAGTGCGCTTCGCATGAAGACGGTCGTTCTCTCCGCGGGCGGCACGGGCGGCCATCTTTTTCCGGCGCAGGCGCTGGCGGAAGAACTCGTGCGCCGCGGCGCCAATATCGTGGTGATGACCGATGGGCGCGGGGCGAATTTCACGCGCGCATTTCCGGGTGCTGCAATCGAAACCGTTCCCGCGGCCACATTCGCGGACAAGAGCTTCGGCTTGAAAATCCTCGCGGCCATCGAGATCGGCATCGGCGTGATCGCGGCGAGTTTGAAACTCGCGCGCATCAAACCCGCCGCCGTCGTGGGCTTCGGCGGATATCCCAGCCTGCCGGTGATGCTCGCGGCCTCGTTCACAAATGTGCCGACTGCGATATTGGAGCAGAACACCGTGCTTGGCCGCGTCAATCGTCTCGTCGCCAATCGCGTGCGAGTGGTGGCGGCCGCGTTTCCCATCGCGCGTTTTGCGCCCCGCGACACCTCGAAAGTGGTGATGACGGGCAACCCCGTTCGCCCTGAAGTGCTGGAAGCCGCCAACACACCATATGATGCGCCCACGCTCGAAGGTCCGTTGCACGTTCTCATTTTCGGCGGCAGCCAGGGTGCGCGCGCGTTGAGCGAGGTCGTGCCGCAAGCGATTGCGCTGCTGTCGAGCGATCTACGTTCGCGTCTCTCCGTGGTGCAGCAATGCCGCCCCGAAGATCTGGAGAAAGTGCGCGCCATCTATGCCGACGCCAAGATCAACGCCGAACTTGCGGCGTTCTTCACCGATCTTCCCGCCCGCATCGCGGCTGCCCATCTGGTGATCGCGCGGTCCGGCGCAGGCACCTTGGCCGAACTTGCTGCGATTGGCCGTCCCGCCATTCTCATTCCGCTGCCTGCCGCGACCGACGATCATCAAACGCCGAACGCCGATGTGTTTGCCAATGCAAAGGCCGGTTGGCGCGTGCCGCAGGATCAGCTTACGCCGCAATTTCTCGCCGCCATGCTGGAACAGGCATTTGCGCTGCCGGAAGATCTCGCCAAACGTGCCGCCGCCGCGCGCACGCTCGCCCGTCCCGACGCCACGCAACGTCTCGCCGATGTGATCGAGAATCTGGAGAAGGCCGCATGAACGCCGCGCCCACACAGATTTCGGTTCACACCCGCGTGCCGCTCGACATCGGCGCGATCCATTTCATCGGCATCGGCGGCATCGGCATGAGCGGCATTGCCGAGATCATGCACAATCTCGGCTACACGGTTCAGGGGTCGGATGTCGCCGACAGCGCCAATGTCAAACGTCTGCGCGATATGGGCATCAAGGTTTCCATCGGCCATCACGCCGATAACATCAAGAACGCCCACGTCATCGTCTATTCCTCGGCGGTGAAGCCCGGCAATCCGGAATTCGATGCCGCGCGCTTGCAAAATCTTCCGCTGGTGCGCCGCGCCGAAATGCTGGCGGAGATCATGCGGCTGAAATGGTGCGTGGCTGTGGCCGGCACCAACGGCAAGACGACCACCACCACGATGGTTGCAGCCCTGCTCGATGCGGGCGGCCTCGATCCCACCGTCGTCAACGGCGGCATCATCAACGCCTATGGCACCAACGCGCGTCTGGGCGCGGGCGAATGGGTGGTGGTGGAAGCCGACGAAAGCGACGGCACGTTCCTGCGCCTTCCCGCAACCGTCGCGGTGGTGACGAACGCCGATCCCGATCACCTGGATTTCTACGGCACCTTCGACAAGATGCGCGACGCCTTCCAGCGCTTCATCGAGAACGTGCCGTTCTATGGTTTCGCGGTCGTCTGTCTCGATCACCCGGAAGTGCAGGCCATGATCGGCCGCATCGAGGATCGCCGCATGATCACTTACGGCTTCTCGCCGCAGGCCGATGTGCGCGCAACCAATGTGCGGTTCTCCGAAGGCGCGTCGCATTTCGACGTGGTGATTTCGGATCGCCGCAAAGGCACCGAAATCCATATCGATGGTCTCAAGCTGCCGATGCCGGGCGAGCACAACGTCCAGAATGCGCTGGCTGCCATTGTGGTGGCACGCGAGCTTGGCGTGAGCGATGCGCGCATTCGCTCCGGCCTCAACAATTTTGAAGGCGTCAAGCGCCGCTTCACCAAGGTCGGCGAATGGAACGGTGCGGCCATCATCGACGATTACGGTCACAACCCGTTCAAGATCGCAGCCGCGTTGAAAGCCGCGCGTCAGGCGTATAGCGGCCCCATCGTCGCTGTGGTGCAGCCGCATCGCTACACGCGCCTGCGCGACACGTTCGATCAGTTCTGCACCTGCCTCAACGATGCCGATGTGGCGATTGTGGCCCCGGTCTATCCGGCGGGCGAAAAGCCCATCGAGAACATCAATCGCGACACCTATGCCGAAGCCTTGCGAATGCACGGCCATCGCAATGTGCTGACGATAGAAGGTGAAGCCGATCTTGCCGCCACTGTTGCGCCCCATCTCAAACCCGGCGGCGCCGTGGTGCTGCTGGGCGCGGGTTCGATTTCGGCCTGGGCTTACAATCTCGAAGCGGCATTGAAAGCTGGCGAGGGCACATCGTGATGAACCCTCGCATCGCATCTCCGCTTCCCGCCGTGCGCGGTTCGTATACCGAGAACGCGCCGCTCAAGGATCTCGTCTGGTTCCGCGCGGGCGGCAATGCCGAAATGTTGTTCCGTCCCGCCGACGCAAACGATCTGGCGGCGTTTCTATCCGAGAAGCCGGAAGGTTTGCCCGTCAGTGTGATCGGCGTCGGTTCCAATCTTCTTGTGCGCGACGGCGGCATTCCCGGTGTGGTCATCCGTCTGCCCGCCGCGTTCGGAAAGGCCACCGCCGAAGGCAATCGCATTCGGGCAGGGGCGGCGGCGCTCGATGCCAATGTCGCCCGCCTTGCCGCCGACAACGGCATCGCCGGTCTCGAATTCCTGCGCGGCATCCCCGGCACCATCGGCGGCGCGCTGCGCATGAACGCCGGATGCTATGGCAGCGAGATCAAAGACATTCTCGTCGAAGCCACCGCGCTCGACGGAAACGGAAACATCGTCAAGCTCACCCGCGCCGATATGGGCTTCACCTATCGCAAGAGCGCGGTCCCCGACGACTACATTTTCATCGAAGCCGTATTCGAAGGCGCGCGCGGTGCGCCGGATGACATCCGTGCCCGCATGAACAAGCTGGTCGAAGATCGCGAAGCCTCCCAGCCGGTCAAAACCAAGACCGGCGGCTCCACCTTCAAGAACCCCGAAGGTCACAAAGCCTGGCAGTTGATCGATGAAGCCGGTTGCCGCGGCCTGAAGCGCGGCGATGCGCAGGTCTCCGAAAAGCACTGCAACTTCCTCATCAACACCGCCGACGCCAAGGCCGCCGATATCGAAGGGCTCGGCGAAGAGGTGCGCGCGCGCGTGAAAGCCAAATCGGGCGTGACGCTCGAATGGGAAATCAAGCGCGTCGGAATCCCGGAGGTGGCCCAATGACGAAAGTCGCAGTCCTCCTGGGCGGTCTGTCCGCCGAACGCGAGGTGAGCCTGGTCTCGGGCCGCGCCTGCGCCAAGGCGTTGCGCGAGGAGGGTTTCGAGGTGGTGGAGATCGATGCCCGGCAAGATCTCGCCGAACAGTTGAAGACAGCCAGGCCCGATGTCGTGTTCAACGCGCTGCATGGCCGTTGGGGCGAGGACGGCTGCGTGCAGGGTCTGCTGGAACTCTTGCGCATCCCCTACACCCATTCGGGTGTGCTGGCCTCCGCCCTCGCCATGCACAAACAGCGCGCCAAGGATGTGTTCCGCGCCGCGGGAATCCCCATCGTGAATTCGGTCGTCGCCGACCGGCGCGAAGCGGGCAGCCGCCACCTCTTGGAGCCGCCTTATGTGATCAAGCCGGTCAACGAAGGCTCCAGCGTCGGCGTCTATATAATAAGGAAGGGCGACAACCGTCCGCCCGCCGAACTCGGCAGCGACACCTGGCAGCTCTCCGACCTGATGATGGTCGAAGAATATGTGCCGGGCCGCGAGCTCACCGTGGCGGTGATGGGTGGCAAGGCATTGGCCGTCACCGAGATCGTGCCCAAGACCGCATTCTATGATTACGAAGCCAAATATGCCGCCGGCGGCTCCGATCATGTCATCCCGGCACGGATCGAATCGGCCATCGCCGAAAAAGCGATGCGTCTTGCCGAAAAAGCGCATGAAATTTTGGGCTGCAGGGGAGTCAGCCGCGCGGATTTCCGCTATGACGATTCGGGGACGAATCACAGACTGATTCTCTTGGAAGTAAACACGCAGCCGGGAATGACTCCCACCTCTCTGGTTCCGGAGCAGGCATCCTTCTGTGGATATGGCTTCGGGGCCTTGGTCCGCTGGATGGTGGAGGACGCGTCATGCGATCGGTGAGCGCCACCGCCAAGGCGACCCGCTCGCGCGCGCAAACCGCACGGCGCGCCGCCCCGCCTGTCTCGCGCGCGACGGCCAAGAAGAAAGCCGCGCGCTCCGAAGAAGGCGGGCCCCTGTGGCTGCGCATCCTGAAATCGCCGTTGAAGCTCGCCGGTGTCCGCCGTCCGGTCCTGGTCGCCACGCTCGTTCTCGCCACCTTGACAGTGATTGCCGCCGTCGTTGCCAGTGGCGTCATCGGCCGCACGGTCGACGCCGCCGAACGCGGTCTCGGCGTCGTGGCTGCGGAAGCCGGTTTCGGAATCTCCAAGGTTCACCTCGTCGGCGCCGAACGCACCTCGCCGCAATTGGTGCTGACCACGCTGGGCTTCCATCTCGGTCAGTCGATTTTCGGCGCGGATGTCCACGCGGCTCGCGAACGTCTGCTCGGCCTCGACTGGATCAAGAGCGCCGATGTGCGCCGCCGCTATCCCGACGACATCACGGTGACCGTTGTCGAAAAGAAACCCTTTGCCCTGTGGCGCGACGCGGCCGGCAAGATCTGGGTGATCGAACGCGACGGCTCGCTCATCACCGACAAGGATTACGACCAGTTCCTCAAGCTGCCGCATTTCATCGGCACCGGCGCGCCGCAAGGGGCGGCGGAGATCGTCGATGCGCTGCCCGGCCATCGTGCGGTGGTCGCGCGGTTGAAAGGAATGCAGCGCGTCGGCGAGCGCCGCTGGAATCTGGTGCTCGACAACGGCGTGGTGGTTCAGCTTCCCGAAAAAGGCTGGAAGAAGGAACTGAACACGCTCGAAAGCCTGATCGTCGACAAAGGCATTCTCGAACGCGACGTGACGCAGATCGATCTGCGTTCGCCGACGACCTACTTCTTTTTGCTCAAGAGCGGCAACAAACAGCAGGTTCAGAGGGGGAAATCTGCCTGATGGGCGAGACGGTTCGTATGCGCACAGGCAATGCTGAACAGGTGGGCTACCGCACCGGTCTGGTCGCGGCGCTCGACGTCGGCTCGTCCAAGGTCGTGTGCCTGATCGGGCGCGCCGAACCGGGAAAGTTGCGCGTGCTGGGCACCGCGCTCAGGGAATCGCAAGGCATCAAGGCGGGTACGGTGACGAGCCTCGATCTTGCCGAGGAATCCATCCGCGATGCGGTGGCGGCGGCGGAAAACCACGCCGATGCCCGTATCCAGAACGTGATCATCGGCATCAATTGCGGTCAGCCCGTTAACATTACCTCGCGCAACGTGATGACGCTGGACGGCGCATTGGTGACGGATGCGCATCTGCGCGCGCTGCTCGCGGATGGCCGCGCGAAATGTACGCGCGAAGGCTACGAGATCATCCAGTCCGCGCCCACCGCTTACGTCGTCGATGAAGCGCGCGGCGTGCGCAATCCCTCCGGCATGTTCTGCCAGCGCATCGGCGTGGCCATGCATGCGGTCGGCGTGAAGCCGTCGCCGCTGCTGAATCTCAAGCTCGCCATCGAACGCTGCCACCTTTCCATTTCCGGCACGCTGTTCGCGCCCTTCGCCAGCGGCCTTGCCACGCTGACCCCCGACGAAATGCAGCTCGGTGCCACCGTCATCGACATGGGCGGCGGCGTCACGTCGATTGCCGTGTTCATGGAAGGCCAGCTTGTCCACGCCGATGTCGTGCCGATGGGTGGTCTCACCGTCACCACCGATCTCGCCACCATGCTTGCCTCGCCGCTTTCGGCGGCGGAACGCGCCAAGACGTTGCATGGCGCGGCGTTGGGCGATCTCGAATATGGCGCCGATGTCGTCACGCTTCCCCAGATGGGCGAAGACGACGAAGCCGGTATGCGCGTGCCGCGTTCGATGCTCACCCGCATCATCCAGGCGCGCATGGAAGAGATTCTCGGCGAAGTACAAACCCGCCTGCGCGCCAGCGGCTACGACGTTGCCGCTGGCCGCCGCGCGGTGCTGACGGGCGGAGGCTCGCAGCTTTCCGGCGTGCGCGAACTCGCGGCCCGCATTCTCAACAAGCAGGTGCGCATCGGCCGCCCGCAGGTCTTTCCGGGCCTGCCCGCGGCCTCGACGAGTCCGGATTACGCGACGGCCGTTGGCCTGCTGATGGCGGGCGCGACAATGCCGCCCGAACTTCTCAATCCCGACCTTGCGCTCGAAACGGAAGAGCCGGGACCGAAAGGCTTCTTCGCCCGGTTAACGAACCGGTTACTTGGGTAAACAAAGAATTAACGGATCAAGCTCTACAAAGGTTGGGCGTCCGTAGGGTGGTTAAGGGATACGAAATGAAAGGCACTAAGGAGAACGGTCATGGCAATTAATATCAGGGCGCCCGAACTGACGGAGCTGAAGCCCCGGATCACGGTCCTTGGCGTCGGTGGCGCTGGCGGCAACGCCGTCAACAACATGATTTCCTCGAAGCTCGAGGGCGTCGAATTCGTCGTTGCGAACACGGACGCGCAATCCCTTGCACAATCGAAGGCCACCCGCCGCATCCAGATGGGCGCGCGCGTGACCGAAGGTCTGGGTGCGGGCGCGCAACCCGATGTGGGCCGCGCAGGTGCCGAGGAATCCCTTGATGAGATCCTCGAACAAATCGGCCAGTCGCACATGGTGTTCATCACCGCGGGCATGGGCGGCGGCACCGGAACGGGGGCTGCTCCGGTCATCGCGCGTGCGGTGCGCGAGCTTGGCATCCTCACCGTCGGCGTGGTGACGAAGCCGTTCGCCTTCGAAGGCGACAAGCGCATGCGCATCGCCGAGCGCGGCATCGCGGAATTGCAGAACTACGTTCACACGCTGATCGTGATTCCGAACCAGAACCTGTTCCGCGTCGCCAACGACCGCACCACCTTCGCACAAGCCTTCACCATGGCCGATGAAGTGCTGCATTCGGGCGTTCGCGGCGTGACGGACCTTATCGTGATGCCGGGCCTGATCAATCTCGACTTCGCCGACATCAAGTCGGTGATCTCCGAGATGGGCAAGGCGATGATGGGCACGGGCGAAGCCGAAGGCGAGGATCGCGCGCAGAAAGCCGCCGATGCCGCTATCTGCAATCCGCTTCTGGAAGACGTGACGATGAAGGGCGCGCGCGGCGTGCTCATCAACATCACCGGCGGTCCCGACCTGATGCTGTTCGAAGTCGAGCAGGCGGCCAACCGCATTCGTGCGGAAGTCGATCCCGACGCGAACATCATCTTCGGCAACACCATCCTCGACGACATGGAAGGCCGTATCCGCGTCTCGGTGGTCGCCACCGGCATCGACGCGGAGGAGATGCGCAACCTGCCGGAAAACATCGAACGCCTGCGCCCGCGTGGAGCCGTCGCCTCGATGCCGGCTCGTTCCGAACCGAAGGTTGCCGCTGCGGCCATGCCCAGCATTGCCGCGATCACCCGTTCGTCGGTCAACCCGGTGCATCGTCAGGTCGAAGCGCTTGCCGAGGAACTGAACGCGACGCCGCCAGTGATCGAGGAAGAAGAAGTGGTCGTCGAGGACATCGTGTTCGAAGACGAAGCGATGCCCGAACCGGAGCGCATGCCGGAAGTGGCGGCGATCAACACCGCGCCGCAATCGCTTTCGCGCCCCGATCCGGTACGCGTTGTGCCGCAGAAGAAGCAGGGTCTGTTCGGTCTGTTCGGCCGCACAAAAACCAAGCCCGATCTGCGTCAGGAACCGGCGCCGACACCCGTGGCCCAGCCGCGTGCGACGTCGCAGGTCATTGCGCGCATCCAGCCCGAGCCCGCGCGCCCCGCATCCGTTCCGGCGGACGACCTGTTTCCGGAGCACAAGAAGGACGAGCAGTTCGAAATCCCGGCCTTCCTGCGCCGTCAAACGAACTGATCGAAGAATTCCCCCTCGCCCGCGCGTACCCGCAAGGGATGGGGTGAGGGGGATGTTTCTTTCAATAAACCCGCAGGATCGTCACATCCGCGCCGTCATAAACGGGCGTATAGTTTGCCTCGTATGACGGCTTGCCGGCGCCCTTGTCGGGCCAGCCGAACAATCTGCCTTTCGGTTTGTGGATGACGATGTATTTGATCCCGGCGTCGCGCAGTTCGCGCTTCTGCTTGGCGAGATCGTCGATCTCCAGCCTGTCCGCCAGCGTGGGGTAAAGCTGGCGCGCCACATTGCCTCCCGCGATGGGCCGCCCGTGGCAGGATTGCGTGGCCATGTAGAAATTGCCTTCGATGTAACCGCTCGGCAGATCGAGGATGCCGAAATTGCGATCCGTATCGGCTCGCAACGCCGAAAGCCCTGCCGGGCATGAAAGCGGCGTCGTCGTCAGATGCGCCGGATAGAAATCCAGGACCATCAGCACGGTGCAGACGGCCGCCCAGCGCGCGCGTTGGGGCATTTGCCACACGAACGCAATGGCCTGTCCGGCGGCGATGGCGAGAAACAAGTAGACCATCACGATGGCGCGCGAGGGTGTCCTCACATCGGCGAAGAACGGCAGCTTCGACAGCAATGCCGATGGCAGAGGTATGAAGGCGAAACCCCGGCCCGCGAGGTGCAGGCTGTCACCTGCCGCGATCACAAGAAAAACCGCCATCCCCGCAAGCGCATAAACCAGCACCGGATCTTTGCCGCGTTTGCGCAAGCCGTAGAACGCGATCAGCGCGAGGTTTGCCAGCCCCAGATAAACCGTGGCTTCCCACACGTTGCCGCTCAGGTGCCGGTAGATGTATTTCGTGAAACTGCCGAGAAGATGCGGCGGCGGAAATAAGAACAGCGCCACCGGATCGGCGACAAATTCGTTTCCGCCATTCGTATAAATCGCGGGATTGCCGTGCTCGGACAGCATCGGCAGCAGCAACGGCGACAAAAGAACTGCCGTGCCCACCGCACTTGCAAGCGGAACGGCCAACCGCCATCCAACCGGCCACGCCTTGTCGCGCACGCAGACATAAAGCGTGTGAAACAGCACAAAATATCCAAGATAGAAAAGATAATACCAGCTCGACAACGCGCTCAGGGTCCAGAACGCAATCGCCGCACACAGCCAGGCGATGCTGCGTTTCTCCAGCGCGGCGAGATAGGCGAATACGAAGAACGGTATGAATTCGATCGACATCACATGCGCGTGGTGCATCGCATGGGCGATGTGGCTGGGATTGAAGGCGAACACGAAACCGCCCGCCAGCGCGCCCACTTCGCTTCCGATGAAACGGCGGACCACCAGATAGGCGCCAAGCCCGGCAAGCGGAAAGGACAGCAGAAGCGTCAGATTGTGCAGCAGCAGAAGCGTGCCCATATCCGTGCCCGCGATCTTCGCGAGTGCTGCCACGGCGAATACCTGCGGATAGGCAAAGGAATGATAGGTGAGCTTCATCCCCTCCGGGTAACGGATGAGATCGGTGAAAAAGAATCCGTGCGGCTTTGGCGCCGCCGCCACATACCAGCTATTCCAGAAGTCCTGCAGATTGTCTTCGGGCGGTCCGAGCAATGCCGCGCCCAGATGCGGCAACACAGGCGCGAACGCTATGGCGGTCGCCGCGCAGAACAGGGCGAAGATCGCAAGAAGTCGCGGCCAGCCCAAAGGGCTGCTGCCGGATGCCGGGCCGAGAGAATCCCTCATTGCCATTTCATACCGCGTCTCGTCCGAAATGACGTGCCTCGTGGCGTTGAAAACATTATGGTCCGCCCATGTCCCCTCGACGCACCTTGCGCAGCGCCGTTTCGGTAGAAGGCATCGCCCTTCACGCTGGCGCGACCGTGCACATGACGTTGAAGCCCGCAGAGGCGGGGCAGGGCGTCGTGTTTCGCCGCACCGATCGCGATTGCGATATTCCGGCCCGTTACGACCACGTCGCTGAAACGCGCCTCGGCACCGTCATTGCCAAAGACGGCGTCAGCGTCGGGGTGATCGAACATCTGATGGCGGCGGTGGCGGGCGCGGAGATCGATGACCTGATTGTCGAGCTCGATGGCCCCGAACCCCCGATCCTGGATGGCGATGCGCTGTCCTATTTGCGACTGATCGAAGAGGCGGGCATCGCGGGCGGGTCGGGGGCGCGCGAAGTCATCAAGGTTCTGAAGCCCGTCACGGTGCAATCGGGCGACGCCCGCGCCACGCTCCATCCGGCCGAGAGCTACAGCTTCGATTTCGAGATTGTCTTTCCGTCGCCCGCCATCGGGCGGCAGACCTATAGCTGGCCGTTCTCGGCCGAAGGCTTTCGCGCCGAGATCGCGCCAGCCCGGACGTTCGGTTTCCTCCATGAACTCGATGCCCTGAACAAGGCCGGGCTGGGGCGGGGGGCCTCGCTGGAGAACACGCTCGCCATCGACGGCGACAGGATCGTGAACGCCCCTCTTATGCGGTTCCCCGACGAATTCGTCCGCCACAAGATACTGGACGCGCTGGGCGATCTCGCGCTGGCGGGCGCGCCTTTGCAGGCCCGGTTCGAAGGGGTCCGTTCCGGCCACGCCCTCAACAACGCGCTGCTCCGGGCGCTCTTCGCCGATTCTGCGAATTACGTCCGGATGACACGGGGGTAACCCTCTAACCCCTTGAGATCATTGGCCGCAACGCCCCCCTGCTGGACCGCCCCCGGCAGGCATTGCATAAGGAGACGGGCGGGGGCGCAAACCAGGGTCGGACCAAGAATGCCGGGCATGAGTTTCAAACGCGCACGCGGCCTCGCGCTGGTGCTGGCCGCCAGCCTTGCGCTCACGGGCTGCGAATCCATCAACGATCTTTTCAGCGGCAAGAAGGGCGACGACGTCGACGCCAATTACGTCGAACGTCCTGTGGCGCAGATCTACAAGGATGCGTGGAACGCCATCGACCAGGGCAACTGGAGCGATGCCGCCAAGCAGTTCGCCGAAGTCGAACGCCAGCATCCCTATTCGGTGTGGGCGCGCCGCGCGATGCTGATGAGCGCCTTCAGCTATTACCAGGCCAACAAATACACCGACGCCATCTCCGCCTGCGACCAGTACATCCAGCTTCATCCGGGCAGCAAGGAAGTGGCCTATGCCTTCTACCTGAAGGCGATTTCGCTCTACGAACAGATCGTCGATATCGGCCGCGACCAGTCCAACACCGAACTCGCGCTCGTGGCCTTGCAGGACGTGGTGCAGCGTTTCCCCGATACGGATTATGCGCGCGACGCCACTCTCAAGATCGACCTGACCCTGGACCATTTGGCGGGCAAGGAAATGGCGATCGGCCGCTATTACCTGCGCCAGCGCAACTATATCGGCGCCATCAACCGTTTCCGCGTGGTGGTCGAACAGTACCAGAAGACCTCGCAGATCGCCGAGGCGCTGGAGCGGCTGACCGAAGCCTATTATGCTCTGGGCGTGTACAACGAAGCGAAAACCGCCGCCGCAGTGTTGGGCGCCAACTATCCCGGCAGCCTTTGGTACCAGGACTCCTATGCCCTTCTCACCCAGCACAATATGAGGCCGGAGATGGAAAAGGGCTCCTGGATCAGCAAGGCGTTCGGTTTCCTGTAAGGCCCAGATGCTCTCGGGTCTGACCGTCCGCGACATCGTCCTCATCGAATCTTCCGCGCTGGAATTCGCGCCGGGCCTCAATGTGCTCACCGGCGAAACGGGCGCGGGCAAATCCATTCTGCTCGATGCATTGGGCCTTGCCGCAGGCGGCAGGGCAGGCGCGCGCGCCGGTGTTCGCCCCGGCGCGGCGCAAGGTTCTGCAACGGCGGTGTTCGACCCCGAAAAGAAACATCCCGCTCGTGCGCTGCTGCGGGAAAACGCGATGGAAACCGATGGCGAGATCATCCTGCGCCGCGTGATCTCGGCGGATGGCCGCACGCGCGCCTTCGTCAACGACGAGCCGGTTGGTGTCGGCCTGTTGCGCGATCTCGGCGCGTCGCTGGTGGAAGTGCACGGACAGGCCGACGACCGCGGCCTGTTCGACAATGCCACCCATCGCCGCCTGCTGGATGCGTTCGGTAGCAACGAAGCGCTGGCGCAGGAAGTGGCCGATCTCTACGCCAAACTCGAAACAGTGCGCGCGACAGCCGAAGAACTGCGCCGCGCCGCCGCCGCCGCACAAGCCGATGCCGAATACACCCGGCACGCCGCCGACGAATTGACGGCGCTGGGCGCGGAGGAGGGCGAGGAAGCGGCGCTGGTCGCGGCACGTTCGCTGCTGATGAACGCCACCAAGATCGCGGAAGACGTTTCCGCTGCGAGTGCAGCGCTTTCCGGCGAACGCGGTGCGGAAGCGGGGCTCGCTTCCGCATTGAAACGCCTTTCCCGCATGAACGAGGAAGCGCGCAAGGCCGCTGCTTCCGCCGAAAGCGCGCTGGAACAGGCCTATGCGCTGACCGAAGAAGCGCGCCGCGAACTGGATTCGCTGCTTGCCAATCTCAAGCACAATCCGCGCGAGTTGGAGAAGAAGGAAGAACGCCTTTATGCCCTGCGCGATGCGGCGCGCAAATACAACGTCGCCACCGATGCGTTGCCGCGCCTGCAGGCCGAGTTCGAAGCCAAGCGCGAAAGCCTGGAAACCGGCGGCACGAAAGTGAAAGCGGCGGAAGCCGAAGTCGAACAGGCGCGTCAGGCTTATATCGTCGCCGCAAAGAAATTGTCCGCCGCGCGCAAGAAAGCCGCCCGCGAACTGGAAACCTCGGTCGCCGACGAACTCGCGCCGCTGAAACTGGCGCATGCCAAATTCCGCGTGAACCTCGAACCGCTCGAAGCCGAAACCGCAAGCGGGCTGGAACGCGTGGCCTTCGAAGTGGCCACCGTCGAAGGCGCGGCGTTTGGGTCGCTGGCGAAAATCGCGTCCGGCGGCGAACTCGCGCGTTTCTCGCTGGCGCTGAAAGTGGCGCTCTCCGAAGCAAGCCCGCCCGCTGCGTTGGTGTTCGATGAAGTGGATCGCGGTGTCGGCGGAGCTGTGGCCGACGCGGTGGGCGAACGCCTGCAACGCCTCGCCAAGACCACGCAGGTTCTTTTGGTGACGCACTCCCCCCAAGTCGCTGCCCGCGCCGCCCGCCACTTCCGCATCACCCGCATCGGCGACAAAACCCGCGTCCACATGCTGACCGACGACGAACGCCTCGAAGAACTGGCCAGAATGCTCTCCGGCGCCAACGTCACCGAAGAAGCCCGCGCCGCCGCCCGCAGGCTGCTGGCCGAAGCCGCCCCCAAACGGAAGAAGCGGGCGTGAGTGCGTTCGAGCAATCGAACACCTTCAAAGCTGGGTTAGACTGTCCGCATGAAGAATGACATCGCCCCTTCACTTACCTCCCCCTACGCGGGGAGGTCGACATCGCGGAACGCGATGGCGGGAGGGGGGAGGGGTACGAGATTCCGAAAAACGACTAAACCGATGAACCAAAAAGAAAATTCACAAATGACCAAGGCTCCTCCCCCGTTTACGGGGGAGGGGAACCGCAAGCGCAGCGAAGCGGTGGAGGGGGGAAGCATCGCGCGAGTGCCGCTCCACTTACCCCCTCCGCCCTCGCTTCGCTCGGGCACCTCCCCCGCAAGCAGGGGAGGAGCACGATGACCGCGCTCGCCAAAAAGCCCGTCGAAAACCTCACCGCGTCCGAAGCGAAGGACGAACTCGAACGTCTCGCGCTGGAAATCGCCGAACACGATCGCCTCTATTATCAGGAAGACGCCCCCAAAGTTTCCGACGCCGCTTACGATGCGCTACGCAAGCGCAACGCGGCCATCGAGGCGCGCTTCCCCAAACTCATCCGTCCCGACAGCCCATCCCACCGCGTGGGCGCCAAACCGAGCGAGAAATTCGCCAAGGTCGTCCACGCGGTTCCGATGCTGTCGCTGGACAACGCTTTCAGCGACGAGGATGTGCACGATTTTGCCGTGCGCGTTCGCCGTTTCCTCGGATTGAAAGAAGACGACGATCTGGCGATGACCGCCGAACCGAAGATCGACGGTCTTTCCTGCTCCATCCGCTATGAAGACGGCATCCTCGTGCAAGCCGCCACGCGCGGCGACGGCACCGAAGGCGAAGACATCACAGCGAACGTCCGCACCATTCGCG
This sequence comes from Rhizomicrobium sp., assembly GCA_035545475.1. GTDB lineage: Bacteria > Pseudomonadota > Alphaproteobacteria > Micropepsales > Micropepsaceae > Rhizomicrobium. The sequence continues at coordinate 15,009 of DASZYI010000103.1, read as the reverse complement.
ACGTGCCGCTGCACCTGAAAGGCAAACCGCCCGCCGTGCTGGAAGTGCGCGGTGAGGTCTATATGAGCCACAAGGAATTTGCCGCCCTCAACAAGCGCCAGGAAAAAGAAGGCAAGCCGGTTTACGCCAACCCGCGCAATTCCGCCGCCGGGTCTGTGCGCCAACTCGATCCCGCAGTTACTGCATCGCGCCAGCTTAATTTCTTCGCCTATACCTGGGGCGAGATCAGCAAGCTTCCCGCCAAAACGCAGTGGGAGATGCTGGAGGCGTTCAAGGACTACGGCTTCCGCGTCAATCCGCTAACCAAGCGTTGCAAGACCGTTCCCGAAGTTCTGAAATTCTATCGCGACATCGAGGAGAAACGCGCCAAGCTCGGCTACGACATCGACGGCGTGGTCTACAAGGTGGATCGTCTGGATTTGCAGGAACGTCTCGGCTTCGTTTCACGCAGTCCCCGCTGGGCCATCGCGCACAAATTCGCCGCCGAACAGGCGGAAACCGTTTTGCAAAAGATCGACATCCAGGTCGGACGCACCGGAAAACTCACGCCAGTTGCGCGGTTGAAGCCCGTCACGGTCGGCGGCGTGGTAGTGGAGAACGCCACGCTGCACAACGAAGACGAAATCGCCCGTCTCGACGCGCGCGAAGGCGACACAGTGATCATCCAGCGCGCGGGCGATGTGATCCCGCAGGTCGTGCGTGTGATAACGGAGAAACGTCCCCGCGGGGCCAAGCCTTATCAAATGCCGCACAAATGCCCCATCTGCGGCAGCCACGCCGTGCGCGAGGTCGACGAGAAGACCGGCAAGGAAGATGTGGATCGCCGCTGCACCGGCGGCCTGATCTGTTCGGCGCAAGTTGTGGAACGCCTCAAGCATTTCGTGGGCCGCGATGCGTTCGACATCGAAGGTTTCGGCGGCACCTATATCGAGACCCTGCACGATGCCGGCATGTTGAAGGAACCGGCGGACATTTTTCAGCTTGCAAAGAACCCCGCCAAGCTGGGCCGTGTACTGGCCGAGAAGCGCGCCGAACAAAGTGCGGAGCGCCGCGCCAAGGAAGGCAAGGAAGCCGTCGCCAAGGCGAAGAAAAAAGAGGAAGGCGAGGGCAAGCTTGTCGAAAATCTCGTCGCCTCCATCGAGGCGCGCCGCGAGATTGCGCTCGACCGTTTCATCAACGCGCTCGGCATCCGCCATGTCGGCGAGACCAACGCGCGGCTGCTCGCCCGCAATTTCCTCACCATCGACGCCTTCATCGAGGCGATGGAAGGCAAGGACGCGGTGGAACAGCTCACCCATATCGGCGGCATCGGCGAGGTGGTGGCCGAAGCGATTCATGAATTCTTCGACGAACCGCACAATCGCAAACTGCTCGACCGCCTGCTGAAGGAAGTCACCGTCAAGCCGATGACGCCGCCGAAGACCAAGGGTTCGCCCGTCGCGGGCATGACCGTCGTCTTCACCGGCAGTCTCGAAAAGATGACGCGGCAAGAAGCCAAAGCACGCGCGGAGTCGTTGGGTGCGAAAGCCGCAGGCTCCGTCTCCGCCAAAACCGATCTTGTGGTCGCAGGCCCCGGCGCTGGTTCGAAATTGGCCGAAGCCGCCAAACACAACGTCAAAGTGATCGATGAAGATGCGTGGTTGAAGCTGATAGGGGATGCATGAATTTCTCTCCCCGTCATCCTCCGGTCGCGCTTTTCGCGCGATCCGGGGGACCCAATTATTCACACTCAAAAAGGAAAATGGGTCGCCCGGATAAACCGGGCGATGACGAAATTTTTAAGAGTTGTTGCTCAACGCTTTCACGAGAAACGGCAAGCTCCTGTCCATCCGGTAGTCGACGGACGAATGATTGTCCGCGAACTCCTCATATACATGCGGCACGCCCAATTTTTCCAATGAGCGGTGCAAGCGTCGCGCGCCATAGACGAGATTGTACTGGTCCACATCGCCGCAATCGATCCAGAGACCTTTGAGGTTCTTCAATCCTTCGCCGCGTGTTTCCACCATTACGCAAGGATCATGCTTCAGGAAATTGCGCCAGCGCTCCGCGATCACCTCGCAGGTGTCGAACGTCACCGGCAAGCGCACGCCCCAATAAGCACTCGGATCGGGATCGTACGTCGCGCACATCGCAAGCGTCATCAGATCGTGGATGTCGTCATCCTTGGTCTTCTTGGCGGCATAGAAACCTTCCAGCCACTTCTGGATGGAGTTGTCGCATTTGGCGAGCTTGCGTAAGAGGCGCGGAAATTCCGGCAGGTAGCAAAGCTCGAACGCCATGTCGCCGGAATGACACGCCGCTGCCGCCCAGAAATCGGGATAGAGCAGCGCATGTGCAATCGCGCCGTAACCGCCCGAACTCTTGCCGAACAATCCGCGCTTGCCATTGCCGCCGCACGCAAAGCTGCGCTCTACAAACGGCACGCACTCCTCGATCAGGAAATCCGCCCAACGTCCAACCGCAGCCGAGTTGATATATTGGTTGCCGCCCAACCGCGTGAAGCAATCGGGAAACGCCACGACGCAAGGCGGCATCCCTTCCGCGATCAGCCGGTCCAGCCGCTCCGGCATATTCTCCCCGAAGTTCTTCCAGTTGGTGTGCGCCGGACCGCCCGCGGTGAAACCGACAATGTCCACCAGCAGCGGCAATCCGCGCCCATCATGTCCGGCAGGCACATAAACGTCGATCACCCGTTCGGTCGGATCGCCGAGCATGTTGGAGGCGAGAACCTTGCTGTCGAGTACAAGCCGTTTGACAGTCCCGCGCGGGGCCAGCGCCTTGCGCATCAAATCGCCCGCGTCGCGTGGTTCAGCCAGGCGCGCGTTTCCTCATCGACCTGCGGCCCGATCTTCTCGCGTACCTTGGCGTGATAGGCGTTCAACCACGCACGTTCGCCCTCGGTCAGCAGCGATGGTTCGACCAGTTCCAGGTCGATGGGCGCAAACGTGATGGTCTCGAATTCCATCATCCGCTTCTCGCCGCCCGGCACTTCCTTGCCTTCGGTGACCACGATCAGGTTCTCGATGCGAATGCCATATTCGCCCGCCTTGTAATAGCCGGGCTCGTTGGAACAGATCATTCCCGGCCGCAAGCTCTGCGCCACCGGACGTTTGGAGATGTTCTGCGGCCCTTCATGCACCGACAGATAGCTGCCGACGCCGTGTCCCGTCCCGTGCTCGTAATCAAGACCCGCTTCCCACAACGGCCGCCGCGCGAACGCATCGAGTGCCGCGCCCGTCGTGCCGTCAGGGAATTTCACCGTTGCCAATGCGATGTGACCCTTCAACACCCGGGTAAAGCGGTCGCGCATCTCTGGCGTGGGTTTGCCCACGATCATCGTGCGCGTCACATCCGTCGTGCCATCGGGATACTGCCCGCCGGAATCGATCAGATAGATCTCGTCCTTCAAGATCGGACGGTTGGTGGATTGCGTCACGCGATAGTGCACCACCGCGCCGTTGGAACCCGCGCCCGAAATGGAGTCGAAGCTAAGGTCCGTCAGCGACCCCGTGGCGCGACGATAGCCCTCCAACGCCTGAGCCGCTTCGATCTCCGTCAAATGCCCATTCGGTGCCTCGCGCGAAATCCATGCGAGGAAACGCGTGAGCGCCGCACCATCGCGCAAATGCGCCTTGCGCGTGCCTTCCAGTTCGACAGCGTTCTTGCAGGCCTTGGGCAATTGGATCGGATCGCTGCCGCGCTTCACCGCAGCACCCGCTTTCGCCAACCGCTCGAAGATCGCGGCCGGTGCGGTCGCAGGATCGGCAAGAACCGTCTTGCCCTTCAACGCCTCCAGTGCAGACACGAATTCGGAAGGCTCGCGCACCCGCACGGCATTGCCCAGATGCTTTGCCAGTTCCGGCGATGATTTGCGGCTGTCCATGAACAGGTCGGTCGAACCGTCGCCGTTCAGGATTGCGTAGGAGAGCACGAAGGGCGTGTGCGGCGTGTCCCCGCCGCGCATGTTGAGCAGCCAGCAGATCGAATCCGACAGCGTAATGATGGCCGCATCTGCGCCCGACTTCTTCACATCTTCGGCAATGCGCATCCGTTTGGATTCCGCGGTCTCGCCAGCAAGCGAAATGTCGTGCGGCACGGCCTTGGCGAGCGGCGCGTCCGGTTGATCCGTCCACACTGCGTCGATGGGATTGCTTGTGCAGGACACAAGCTCTGCACCGGCTTTTGTCGCCGCCGCGCGCAACGCATCCACGCCGCCTGCCGTATGCACCCACGGATCGTAACCGATCTTGGAACCCTTGGGCGCGTTCGCCTCGATCCACGCCGCCGGGCCTTCGGCCACGAGATCGCGCGGCTCGAACAGTTTGGTGTCGGTCTGCTGCTGCACCTGCAGCGTGTAGCGCCCATCGACGAACACCGCCGCCTTGTCGCCCAACACGACGGCAGCACCCGCCGATCCCGTGAAGGATGTCAGCCAGGCCAGCCGTTCGCCGCGCGGCGGAAGATATTCGCTTTGATATTCATCCGAATGCGGCACCACGAAACCGTCGAGCCCGCGCTTTGCGAGTTCGGCGCGCAACGCGGCAAGGCGCGGTGCACAAGTGGCGGCATCGGAACGATCGTCATAGGTCTGGAAGGGGGCGTTTTTGTCCATCCCCCGACCCTAGCGCGCCGCCCAAGGCCTCTCAAGGACAAGCGCCGACCAGGGCCCGTCCCGGCGCGCGCCCCGGAACACAAGTCCGTGCGGACGATAAAACGCCAGCACCAAATTTTCCTGCCAGTGCAGCAGGCCGGACAGAACAATCGTTCCACCGGGCGCCACGGCGCGCGCAATCTGTGGCGCCAGCCGAGTCAGCGGCCCGGCCAGAATGTTGGCGATGACGAGATCGTAAGGCGCCTTCGCCGCGAGTGCGGGATGCGTCAGGCCGTCAGCCGCAACCGCATTTACCAGCGCGCGCTCGTTATTGGAGGCCGCATTCTCTTTCGTTACCTCGACTGCTACCGCGTCGATATCCGACGCCATCACCTTGCGCCGCCAAAGTTTCGCCGCGCCAATGGCCAGCAAGCCCGTTCCGCAACCCAGATCGAGCACGTTGTCATAGCGCCGCTTCTTGGAAAGATCGCTCAACACTGCAAGACAAAGCGCCGTCGTTTCGTGGTGGCCTGTGCCGAACGCCATTCCCGCTTCGATGCGAATGGGAATGACGCCATCGGGCACCCTGCCGCGATCATGCGCGCCATAAACAAAGAAACGTCCCGCCCGCACCGGCGGCAAACCTTCTTGAGAAAGTTTGATCCAATCCGCATCCGGCAACAGCCCCACATGCACCGGCTTGCCTGCCAGTTGTTCCAGCAGATCGCCATCCGGCATCACAGTGTAGAGCGCCTCGACGGTCGCTTCATCCTTGAACGGATCTTCGGAAATCAGCACGGCTTGCGGCAGAGGCGGCGTCAGATCGAGCAGCGCCACAACATCGGAAGATTCCGACTTGCGTAAGCTGACTGTCGCTTTCCAAAGGGGCGGACTCATTTGCGCTTGCTCTCGCGGGGCAATTCGGACAAGACATCGGCATCGAGGACATACACTAAAAGTCAAAATCGCGGAACCGCACCTTTATCCGCTCGAACGTACCGTTGTCTTTTGGCATCCTCAAAAGATGCTCTTTGAAGCTCGCGTGCGGTTTCTCGGATTTTTTGAGCCCGTCATATTCCTTCGCCGCTTTGACGGCGATAGCGCGCTTTCCATGCATGACCTTGGTCTGCGACCCGTCGCGCATGGCTTTACCTTTGATCTTCGACATACCAGACAAACCACATCATTTCTTCAGGACTGTTTCCTACAAGATACTCGCCAAAAGCGTGTTTTCCTTCGGCGACAAAGTCGTACTCCGCTCGCAATACCTCGAAATCCTTCAGAGCTACAATGGCCGATTGTGCCACGCGAGTTTCCCAATCGCCGTCAACGGAAACGGATCGGAAGGTATCCACCTCAATCCAATAACATTCGCATATACCGCCATTTGGAAGACGGAACTGGAGTTGCCCACCTATATTTAGCAAATGAGCATCTTGAGCTGCGCTTATGACATTGGGAATATCATCAACGCGCCACGCGTATTCGTTGCCGCGAGACGCCCGCTTGAGAATTTCGTCAGGTAGACGCTCGTATGCCATCATTCAATCTTCCAAGCGAACAGCCACGGTTGCGTGTGCAGCACCGGTGAATTGGCTGTAGCAGTAAATCAGGCTCTTTGTACGAAATTGTCGATCACCTTCTTCTCGCCCGCCTTGTCGAAATCGACGGTGAGTTTGTTTCCTTCGACGCCGCGTACCATGCCATAACCGAATTTCTGGTGGAAAATGCGGTCGCCGCGCGAATATTGCGACGATTCCGGGTCGCTGGTCTGCACGGTATAGGCTTGCGCCTCGATCAGCGGAGCGCGGGTGCGAACGCCGCCTGCCGCCGCGCGATTGGCCTGTGCGCGTTTCCAGCCGGGGCTTTCGTAACCGCTGCCGAAGGTGGCGGCCTCTGCGTTGTCGCGGAAGCCCGCATAGCCGCCATAGAATCCTTCATCGACCACCGCATCGACATGCTGTTCGGGGATCTCGGTGATGAAGCGCGAGGGGAGGGCGCTCTGCCAGTTGCCGTGCACGCGCCGGTTCGCCGCGAACGAGATGCGGATACGTTTCTTCGCGCGCGTCAGGCCCACATAGGCGAGGCGGCGTTCTTCTTCCAATCCCGCCAGCCCGCTTTCGTCCATCGTGCGCTGCGAGGGAAACAGACCTTCCTCCCAGCCGGGCAGGAAGATCGTGTCGAATTCCAACCCTTTCGCTGCGTGCAAGGTCATCAGGTTGATGCGGTCTTCGTCGGTGTTCTGTTCCAGCTCCATCACCAGCGAAACATGTTCCAGAAACGCGCCCAGCGATTCATAGGTTTCCATCGAGCGGACGAGTTCTTTAAGGTTGTCCAGCCGCCCCGGCGCTTCCGCCGATTTGTCGTTCTTCAGCATATCGGTATAGCCGCTCTCGTCGAGCACCATCTCGGCAAGCTCCGTATGCGGAATATGCTTGGAGGCTTCCGTCCAGCGCACGATGGAGGCCGCCAGCGCCCCCAGCGCGTTGCGCGCCTTGGGCGGCAATTCATCGGTGTCCACGATTTGATGCGCCGCCGCCAGCAGCGGCATAGAATTGGAGCGCGCATAATGATGCAGCGCCTGTACGCTCGCGTCGCCGATGCCGCGTTTGGGTTTGTTGACGATGCGCTCGAACGCCAGATCGTCGTCGCCCTGCGCGATCAACCGCAGATAGGCCATCGCATCGCGGATTTCGGCGCGCTCATAGAACCGGGGGCCGCCGATCACGCGATAGGGCAGGCCAAGCGAAAGAAACCGGTCTTCGAATTCGCGCATCTGAAACGACGCGCGCACCAGAATGGCCATCTCCGCAAACTTGTGCCCCTCGCGATGCAACGCTTCGGCATCGCTCGCCACATTGCGTGCTTCTTCTTCGGCGTCCCACACGCCTTGCACCTTGATCTTGTCGCCGGGCTGGCCTTCGGTCCAAAGCGTTTTGCCGAGCCTGCCCTTGTTCGCCGCAATCAGTCCTGAAGCCGCGCCCAGAATGGCCGACGTCGAACGGTAATTTCGTTCGAGGCGGATCACTTTCGCGCCGGGGAAATCGCGTTCGAAGCGCAGGATGTTTTCCACCTCCGCACCGCGCCAGGCATAGATCGACTGATCGTCGTCGCCCACCACGCAGACATTGCCGCTCTGCGTCGCCAACAGTTTCAGCCACAGATATTGAACGACATTGGTATCCTGATATTCGTCCACCAGCATGTAGCGGAAGCGTTCGCGATATTCCTGAAGAATTTCCGCATTGTTTTTGAGTATCGTCAGCGTTTCCAAAAGCAGATCGCCGAAATCCACTGCATTCAGCGTCTTCAATCGTTGCTGATAATCGCGGTAAAGCTGCTTGCCTTTTCCGAAAGCGTAGCCGTGGCTTTCACCATCCGGCACGTCTTCGGGGCGCAGGCCCCGGTTTTTCCATCCGTCGATCATCGCGGCAAGCGTGCGTGCGGGCCAACGCTTCTCGTCGATGTTGTGGGCGACGATCAACTGCTTCATCAACCGCAACTGATCGTCGGCATCGAGGATGGTGAAGTTGGATTTCAACCCCGCCAGTTCGGCGTGACGGCGCAGCATCTTGGCGCCGATGGAATGGAAGGTGCCCAGCCATTGCATCCCTTCCACCACGCCGCCGATCAGCGCGCCGATGCGCTCCTTCATTTCGCGCGCGGCCTTGTTGGTGAAGGTGACGGCCAGAATCTGTGCGGGCCACGCCCGTCTGGTGGCCAGAATGTGTGCCAGCCGCGTGGTCAGCACCCGCGTCTTGCCGGTGCCCGCGCCCGCCAGAACGAGCACCGGCCCATCGACGGCCAAAACGGCCTCGCGCTGCTCCGCGTTCAGCCCGGCCAGATAGGCGGGCTCGCGCGCGGGCGCTGCAGGTTCGTCGCTGAACGCCTGGTCCAGCGGATCGGAATAAGAGTGTGAAACCATGATTCTATTCTAGCAGGCGTTTTCCGGCCCTGTCGCGCTTTCGTTCTCCCCAATATTCATGAGGAAATGGCGATAGTTCCCGCCGCCGCCGCCCGATAGGATGATCCTGATAGGGCTTTCGGGGACAGGGCATGTCGGAGCTTATAGACGCACAACTGGTCGATGCGCGGATGCGCGACCTCGGCCAATCCATCATCAACCAGACGGTCTCCCTCTTCAAAGGCGGGATATTCGCTCTGGCGGCTGCCCTGCTTCTGGAAATCGCGCTTCAGCCGCAGGACAGGCCTGTACACCTCGTCTTGTGGGCGGCGTCTTTTCTGCTCGCGATGGTGAGTTACAACGCGCACATCAACACCAGCGTCATCACGTTTCGGGAAAGCGTGTCTTCGGTTGTTGTGATCGTCGTCCAGATGATGATCGAGCTGATGTTGTTCGCCGTGTTGACGCCACGGCCTCAAGGGGCGCCTTGGCGTTTTTGGATACTCGTCTGTGCCGCCTTCCAACTGGTCACGGCGACGCGTTTATTGATCTTTCACATGAATCGCGGCTTGAAAGTCGATGACAGTCTGCAACCCCTGCTGACTCAGGTAGAATCTGGCCGCCGCATTACCGGGCGGCGAATGATTTTATTTGCTTTGTTGGCTTTGGCTGTCGCGGTGCCCATTCTTTGGCTACCGCAAGAATCTTCGTGGCCGGCAATGCTTGCGGCGGGTTACGGGATTTTTGCAGCGCTCTATTCCGTTTACGGACTGGTCCGCATGCATCAGCAGCGCGTGATGATGGAACGGATGATCGAAGCGTCGCTGAAAGCGAAATAGCGGCGCTATTCGAGGCCAAGTTCCTTCAATATTGCTGCGCGACTTCCATCCAGATCGGGCGCGGGCGCGCGGGTTTTGGGGTCTTCGTGGGCGGAAAGCTTGATCGGATTGCCCTGCATCCGCCACGGGCCGATGTCCGGGTCTTCGGCGGTGACGATCATGTTGCGGGCAAGCACCTGCGGATCGGCCATCACCTGCGCCACATTGTTCAGCGGCCCGCACGGCACGCCCGCCTTTTCCAGCAGTTCCAGCCACTCCGCGCTGTTACGGGAGGAGAGCGCCACTTCGATATCGTCGTGCAATTCGCGCCAATGCTGCATCCGCAACGGATTGGTCTTGTAGCGCGGATCGCTTGCCATTTCCGGCGCGCCCAATACGTCAGCGATGATCGCGAACAGATGATCTGCGGCGGCGGCAATCGCGATGTGTCCATCCTTGGTCGCGAACGCCGCGAACGGCGCGATGGAAGGATGACGCGAGCCGAGCGGCCCCGGCACATCGCCTGTCGCCACATAGCGCGCGATAGCGTTTTCCAGCACCGCCACCTGGCTGTCGAGCATCGACACATCCACCTTCTGCCCGCGCCCCGTATTCTTGCGGTCGTAAAGTGCTGTGACGATGCCGATGGTCGCGAACAATCCGGCAGTGAGATCGCCCGTCGATGTGCCCACGCGCGTCGGCGGCGAACCGGGATGGCCGGTGAGGCTCATCACGCCACCCATCGCCTGCACCACCATGTCGTAAGCCGGACGATGCGAATAAGGCCCGGTGTGGCCGAAGCCCGAAACACCGGCATAAATCAGCGTGGGATATTTCTCCTTCAACGCATCGTATCCGTAGCCCAGCTTTTCCATCGTGCCGCCGCGATAGTTCTCGACCAGCACATCGGCGCGCGAAAGCAGCACTTCGAAAATCTTGCGATCACCTTCCGCTTTCAGATCGAGCGCGATGGATTCCTTGCCGCGATTGACGCTCATGAAATAGCCGGACTTTGTGCCGCCCGATTTCGTCTTCACGAACGGCCCGATGGAGCGGCTATCGTCGCCTTTTACCGGCGGCTCGACCTTGATCACGCGCGCGCCCATTTCCGCCAACAGCAGCGCCGCATAAGGCCCCGCCAGCACGCGCGTCAGATCGATCACAAGAATGCCGGATAGCGGCCCCTTCGACATGGCTATTCGTCTTTCAGCTTATGGGAATCGAGTTCATGCGCAGCTTTCGCATTGCGCGCTTTTGCCAGATCGCGCGCCGGTTTTGCAACGCCATGCTTGGCGCGGTTGTTGGCGGCTTCCTTTTCCTTGGCGTCGCGCGCCTTTTCCTTCCGCGCGCGGCGCAGGTTGATGATTTCGCTCATTCCGCCATCGATTTCTTGTTTCGGGAGGAGGCTAGGGCGCGTTTTTGGCAGCCGCAAGCGCAACCAGCCGGAGCGCGCTCGCAAGCGGCCGTTCTCCGCGCTTTGCATCCGCCCGCGCAACGAACGCAGCCAGGCTTTGTCCGCCGCGCATGGCCTCGGCTTCCAGCACCGCCCAGAATTCCGCTTCCAGCGCCACGCTGGTGCGGTGGCCGGAAAGGGTGAAGGAACGCTTCTTCAGCATGGCGCCAACATAACCGCTATTCGCTCATATCGCGAAAGCGCATGGTCGAAAGGCTGTTGGCGATATATTTTGCCCGGCGTGCTGGCGTCATCATCAGGCGCGGCCGCTTCAGGCTGCCAACCGCGCCCGCCAGCGCGATGGCGTTGCGGTCTTCCCATTCCTCATGGTCCAGCAGCCGTGCCTCGCGCCAAACATGGCGCATGTTTTCAACCACGCGGAATGGCAAAGGATCGTCGTCATCTTCCACAATGATGTTGATTAGGAAGATCGCGCCGCGCGGCTTCATCCGTCCCTTCACCAGCGCAAAGAATTTGGGCGACAGCAGATGCCGAGGTACTTCGGTTTTGGAAAACGCATCCAGCACCACCGCGTCGAACTGCCGGTTTTCCCTTCGCAGGAACGCGCGCCCGTCCGCGACATGGCATTCGATTTCATCGGGCATGTGAAAATACTGACGCGCGACCTCAAAAGATGACGGATCGATATCGACAATCACGACGTTCACACCCATCCGATGCAGCATCGTGGCCAGCGTCCCCCCGCCGCAACCGATCATCAGCACGCGTTTCGATTTCGCCTGCCGGAGAAAACCGTAAATCGCATGGATATATTCGGCCAGGCTCACGCCGTTCTTGTCGGCCTGGCTCTGGTGGTCGCCTTCCTGCCAATAGGAGATGCTGCCGGTGGCGTTGTGCTGTTCGATGGCGAACGGAACGGGGCGCGGCGCGCGCTTGCCCATTACTTCGGATGGATCATGTCGGCCGGAACGACGATTCTGTCGAACTCTTCCGCCGTCACATAGCCGCCCTTGACCGCTTCTTCTTTCAAGGTGGTGCCATTCTTGTGCGCCGTCTTGGCGATTTTGGCCGCGTTGTCGTAACCGATCTTGGGCGCCAGCGCCGTCACCAGCATCAGTGAGCGTTCCAGCCCCGCCTTGATATTGTCGAGGCGCGGTTCGATGCCCACAACGCAATTGTCGGTGAAGCTGACCGATGCATCGGCCATCAACCGCACGCTCTGCAGGAAATTGTAGGCCATCACCGGATTGAACACGTTCAATTCGAAATGGCCCTGGCTGTCGGCAAACGTCAGCGCCGCGTTGTTGCCGAAGATTTGCACGCAAACCTGCGTCATCGCCTCGCACTGGGTCGGGTTCACCTTGCCCGGCATGATCGAGGAACCGGGTTCGTTTTCCGGCAACGCCAATTCGCCCAGTCCCGAACGGGGGCCCGAGCCGAGGAAGCGGATATCCTGCGCGATCTTGAACAGCGACGCCGCCACCGTGTTGATCGCGCCATGGCTGAACACCATCGCGTCATGCGCGGCCAATGCCTCGAACTTGTTGGGCGCGGTCTTGAAGGGCAGGCCGGTAATCGCGGCGATACGATCCGCCACCATCTTGTCGAAACCGACCGGCGCGTTCAGGCCGGTGCCAACCGCCGTTCCACCTTGCGCCAGTTCCATCAGCCTCGGCAACGTCTGCTCGATGCGTTCGATGCCGTTCTGGATCTGCTGGGTGTAACCGGAGAATTCCTGCCCCAAAGTCAGCGGCGTCGCATCCTGCGTATGCGTGCGCCCGATCTTGACGATGTCCTTCCAGGCTTGCGCCTTGTCGTTCAGTGCATTGCGCAGCTTTTGCAAGGCGGGCAGCAGGCGATGATGGATTTCTTCCGCGCAGGCGATGTGCATGGCCGTCGGATAGGTGTCGTTCGACGACTGGCTCATATTGACGTGGTCGTTGGGATGGACCGGCTTCTTCGATCCCATCTCGCCGCCCAGCATTTCGATGGCGCGGTTCGAGATCACCTCGTTCGCATTCATGTTGGATTGCGTGCCGGAGCCGGTCTGCCACACCGATAGCGGGAAGTGCGCATCGAGCTTGCCGTCGATCACCTCCTGCGCGGCCTTCACGATGGTCTCGCCGATCTTCGGATCGAGATGGCCAAGCTTCATGTTCACTTCGGCGGCGGCACGTTTCACGATGCCCAGCGCCCGCACGATGGAGACGGGCTGCTTTTCCCAGCCGATCTTGAAATTGTGCAAAGAGCGTTCGGCCTGCGCGCCCCAATATTTGGAGGCGTCCACTTCGATGGGGCCGAAGGTATCAGTCTCGGTGCGGGTTTTGGTCATGGCTGGCCGTCGCAGATTTCTGCCCGTGAATTAGGTCCGGCGGGGGCAAAAGTCCATGCGGCGCGGGGCGGCGCTACTTCTTGCGGAAAGCGTCCAGGCTGACCACTTCGCCGGGCGCGGCGGGCGGCTTTTCCTCGCCGGGTTCGGCGGGGGCAGCGGGCTGTTCGGCCTTGCTCGGCTGTGTGAGCGGCGTTGGTGCGGGCGCGGAGAGCGGTTTGAGTTCGCCGTCTTCGCCCACTTCGCGGAACTGCAGACCGAACGAAACGCCAGGATCGGCGAATTGGGTCAACGCCGCGAAAGGAATGACAAGAGTCGCCGGCACCTTCTTGAACGAGAGCGTCACTTCGAAATGATTTTCCTTCACCTTCAGTCCCCAGAACTGGTGCTGAAGAATGATCATCATCTCGTCGGGATATTGCTCGCGCAGGAAATCCGGAATCTCGATGCCGGGAAATCCGGTCTTGAACGTGATGCGGAAGTGATGCGCGCCGACAAGGCCCTGCTTCTCCACCCGGCGCAGCGCTTCGCGAACGACGCCGCGCAGCGCCGCGTCCGTCAAAGCCTGATAACCGATGAAGTCCTTCGCCATGTCGCTCCTTATGGGAAAGACACTAATAGGGGCGAATGACGAGTCAACGCTGCGATGCGCAAATTGTCAGAGCGTCTGCAAAGCCTGTGGTGACCAAGGCGTTAGCTGATCCACATGGCCCGCACGGACTTTCTTGGGCCAGTCCGCGTTCACAATCAAAGCGCGGCCCACGGCCACAAGATCGAAATCCCCGCGATCCAGCATTTTGACGAGACCGGCCAGATGCGCGCCGGTATCCAGCTCGGCATTGGCGGTAAAGCCATTGGTAATGAAGTCGCCGTTCAGGCTCACCGATCCGACTGTGATCGTGGGCACACCGGATATTTTCTTCGTCCATCCGGCAAGATTCATGTCCGATCCGGTTTCGGGAAATTCCGGTTCCCAGAAACGGCGCGTCGAACAATGGAACATATCCACGCCCGCTTTGGTCAGCGGCGCGAGGAAACCCTCGAGCTCTTGCGGCGTATGGGCGAGTCGCACCGAGAAATCCTGCTGCTTCCATTGCGAGAATCGCAAAAGGATCGGGAAGTCCGGCGACGTGGCGGCGCGAACCGCTTTCACGATCTCCACGGCGAAGCTGGTGCGCTGCGGAAGATCGCCGCCGAACCTGTCGGCGCGCTCGTTGGTACCATCCCAGAAGAACTGGTCGATGATATAGCCATGCGCGCCGTGGATCTCCACGCCGTCGAAGCCGAGCCGCTGCGCGGCCTTTGCGGCATTGGCGAAGGCTTCGATCGTTTCGTCGATATCCTTGGTGGTCATCGGCTCGCCGATCTTCTTGCCGGGACGCGACTGTCCTGACGGGCTCTTGCTCGGCACGTCGGGGTAGGGGCCGCTGCCATTGTGGCGCACGACGCCCTGGTGCCAGATCTGCGGCATGATGTGACCACCCGCTGCCCTCACTTCCTTGAGCACGTTGGCCCAGCCGGCCAGCGATTTCTCGCCGAAGAAGGAGGGGATGTTGGGATCGTTGGAGGCGGATTTCTCGACCACCGTGCCTTCGGTGAGGATCAGGCCCACGCCGCCTTCCACGCGCGCGCGGTAATAGGCCGCTACGTCATCGCCGGGAATTTGGCCGGGCGACTTCGAGCGCGTCATCGGTGCCATCACGATGCGGTTGGGAAGCGAGAGGTTCTTCAGCTTGTAAGGCGAGAAGAGAGCGTCGGTGTTCGTCATGAAAGCCTCGATAGGAATAGCGGTTGCATGAACGCAACCACGCGAGAGGTCTTCTGACAAGCGATGGCCGGGTCGCCCTCGCAACAAGTCGAGGTGCCCGGCCATGACGATGTTCTAAAGTGGGGAGATTCTGTTGCCCAGCTCTCCCCGGGCTGCGCTTACCTATTAGACAGCGAGGGCCA
>DASZYI010000102.1:0-13468 GCA_035545475.1 Rhizomicrobium sp. | reverse complement strand
CACGGATAAAAGAACTCACCTCCCCCTACGCGGGGAGGTCGACGCGCGACAGCGCGGCGGGTGGGGCCGCGCAACAAGCTCGGTGCGTGAAGGCCCCACCCGACGTCGTGCCGATGCACGACGCCGACCTCCCCGCAAGGGGGAGGTAAGCAACTCACTCACCCCAACCCGCGCCCCTTACTCACAGCCTCCCCACCAAACTTCGCCCGCACCTTGTCCATCGCATGTTCGGCCTTCGCGCGTTTGCTCGCACCCGTGTCCACAAGGTCCGGCGGATCGCATTCGCCGGTTTCCGCAAGCTGTGTGATCCCCACACCCAGCAAACGATAAGCCGTGCCATCGCATTCCCGCTTCAGCGCCTCGCGCGCCACACGGAAAATACGGTCCGCCAGTTGCGTCGGCGCATCGAGCGATGCGCTGCGCGTGCGGATGCGAAACCCTTTGGTCTTCAGCTTCAGCACCACCGTGCGCCCGCCCAGTTCGGAAGCCTTGGCCCGCGTCGAGACACGCTCGGCCTGCCGCCACAAAATGCGCTCAAGCTCCGCGAAGTCGGAAATATCGCCTTCGAACGTGGTTTCCGACGAAATACTCTTGGTCTCGCCTTCCGGATCGACGGCGCGCACATCCTGCGCATGTGAAAGCCGATGCAGCCACAGCCCGGTGTTGCCATAGCGTTGCGCCAGCGTGCGCTGATCCATGTCCTGCAACTGGGAAATGCGTGTGATGCCGTCCTTGGCCAGCCGCGCCTGCAACGCGGCACCCGCGCCGCGAATGAACGACACCGGCTTCTCGCGCAGGAAATCTTTGGCCTCCGCAGCCCCGATCACCGCAAACCCGCGCGGCTTGTCCAGATCGGACGCGAGCTTGGCGAGGAACTTGTTGCAGCTCAAGCCGACAGACGCGGTGATGCCGATTTCCTTCTCGATGCGCTTGGCAAGCAGCGCCAGCGTCTTCGCGGGCGTGCGCCCATGCAGCCGCTCGGTGCCCGAAAGATCCATATAGGCTTCGTCCAACGACAACGGTTCGACCATCGGCGTCAGGTCGAGCATCATCGCGCGAATGGCTTTCGCCGCCGCGGTGTATTTCGCGAAATTGGGTTTGATCACGATGGCGTCCGGGCAAAGCTCCAGCGCCTTGAACATCGGCATCGCCGACCGCGCGCCCGCGATGCGCGCCACATAACACGCCGTCGAAACCACGCCGCGCCGCGAAGACCCGCCCACCAGCACCGGCTTGTCGCGCAATGCCGGATTGTCGCGTTTCTCGATGGAAGCATAAAACGCATCGCAATCCAGATGCGCGATGGAAAGCGTATCGAGTTCGTCATGCGCCAGAATGCGGCGGCTGCCGCACGTGTTACAGCGTGCAGCACCGGCACGCGCATCGGTCAAACAATCGCGGCAGAAAGCGCTCATGGGACAACAAAACTTACCTCCCCCTCGCGGGGAGGTCGACGTCGCGGAACGCGACGGCGGGCGGGGGGCGGCTGCAGCGAACGCGATGCAGCAGAACAGCCGCGCGCTTCAAGCGAGGAATCCATCTTGCAAACACCGCCTTCGTGGCGCGTCCCCCCACCCGCCGCGCTATCGCGCGTCGACCGCCCCGCGAAGGGGGGTAAGTGGACGGCAACCTCACTTCGGCAGCCCTTGGGCCACCTCGTCCTTATGCCACAGCCACGCCGCGCCGCGCACGCCGCTGGAATCGCCATGCACATTTTTCAGGATGCGCGTCGGTCCCTGGGGCGTGAAGGCATAGTGTTCCACGCGCGGCGGAAGTTCGGTGTAGAGGGCATCGACATTGGAAACGCCGCCCCCGATCACAATGGCGTCCGGATCGAGAATGTTGACCAGCGACGCGATGGAGCGGGCAAAACGGTCGTAAAAGCGTTGCATGGTTTGTTTGGCCGCCTCGTCGTTCGACGCGGCTATTTCCGGCGCGCTCAAGGACTGGCCCGTGACGCGCTTGTGATCGGCCGCAATCCCTGTCCCGCTGCACCAGGATTCGATACAGCCATGCTTGCCGCAATAACAATCGGGCGGCGTGACGATTTCGTCGTCGCGCGGCGCGGGCAGGGGATTGTGGCCCCATTCGCCGGCGATGGCGTGAGGGCCAGTGAGCACGCGCCCGCCTATGCAAACGCCGCCGCCCACCCCCGTCCCGGCGATGATCCCGAACACGACATCGTATCCCTTGCCCGCACCGTCCGTCGCTTCTGACAGCGTGAAACAGTTGGCGTCGTTCGCCACCCGCACCTCGCGGCCAAGCGCTTTCGCCAGATCCTTGTCGAGTGGATGGCCGATCAGGCGCGTGGAATTGGCGTTCTTCACAAGCCCGGTGACGGGGCTGATCGCGCCGGGAATCGCAACGCCCAGACTTCCTTTCTGGCCAAGTTTGGATTCCGTACCGATGACAAGATCGCGAATGGCGCGAATGGTATCGTCGTAATTGTCATGCGGCGTCGGCACGCGATGGCGATGCGATTCATTACCTGCATCGTCCAGCGCGATGATTTCGATCTTGGTGCCGCCTAGATCGATGCCCAGCCTCATGGCGCCTCCGCCAGTTTCGCGCGCACGAAATCCTCGATCTCGCGCCAGTTGTCGGCGCGCAGATGCGCTTGTTCGCAAGCGGGCAGCAACGGCTTCAACCGGTCGTCGCCGATGAAATGAATTCGGAAGACGTCCGGCGCTTCTTCCGAAACCGATACCAGATGCGGTGGGATGTCATCGACAAAGAAAGCGGGCCTTCCGCCGCGCGCGGCAATCGTTTTCACGGCCGGGCCTTTGGGGCCGGAATTGGCGATCAACGGATAGGGAAATCCCGCCGCCGCCAGATTGCGCAAGCGCGGCTCGGCCTGCGAAGCCGAGACGTTGGACAGCACCACGATGTCCATCTGGTCCGAAAGGCTGTCGAGCACGTCCTGCGCATCTTCCACCGCAGCCAGCGAATCGAGATCGGCACGAAACGCTTCCAGCAGGCGCGTCACATCCTGATTCGCCACCACCGAATCGCCCGCTCGCGTTTTGACGTTTCCGTGCAGGCGATAGCTCGTGAGATCGAGGTAGTAGCCCTGCGATTCGAGGAAATTCATGAATCCATCGACGAACATGAACAGCACTTCGTCCGCGTCGAGGATCAAAAGCGGCTGGCCCGAAAGGGCGACGGTATCCGGTTCGGCGATGACGGGGGCCAGGCTCACAGGTTCGACAGCACATGAAGGGCGGCGTGAACGTCGCGCGGCCGGATTGAAGCGGTATCGCAGAATTCGAGCAGAAGCCTTTCATCTTTCAACATAAAATCGACAACGGCGGCGAGCACGGCCGGTTCCTCCGTTCGCTCCAGTAACTCCTGCGCGTTAACCCCGGTTGCGGCCATGAACACGCTCAGGTTGTCCGGCGAATTCGCTAGGAACTCCAGCGTCTTGAGGGCCAGCTCTTCGGCTGACTGAGGTGTCATTTGGAGTGCCATCGTCAAGAGAGCGTTAAGACATCGGGCCTAATACTAGCAAACAGAACGGCATCCGGGGCACTCGCCGCCGGATTTGAACAGGCGCGGAGCGCTTTTATGGACGCGAAGATGAAGACGGTCCTGATCGTGGAGGACAACGAGCTGAACATGAAGCTCTTCCACGATTTGCTGGATGCCCATGGCTACAACATCCTTCAGACCAAGGATGGCATGGAAGCGCTCGACATCGCGCGCGAACATCATCCCGACCTGATCCTGATGGACATCCAGTTGCCGGAAGTTTCCGGGCTGGAAGTCACCAAATGGCTGAAGGAAGACGACTCGCTGAAATCCATTCCCGTGGTGGCGGTAACCGCCTTCGCGATGAAGGGCGATGAGGAAGTCATCCGCCAGGGGGGCTGCGAGGCTTATATCTCCAAGCCAATTTCCGTCACGAGTTTCCTGGAAACCGTTCGTCGCTTCGTGGGCTAAGCCCATGACTGCGCGCGTTCTGGTCGTCGACGATATCCTGTCGAATGTGAAGCTTCTCGAAGCCAAGCTCACCGCCGAATATTTCGAGGTGGTGACGGGCTTCAACGGCATGGAAGCCATCGCCAAGACCGAAGAATGCGCGCCCGACATCATCCTGCTCGACGTGATGATGCCCGGCATGGACGGCTTCGAGGCCTGCCGCCGCATCAAATCCAATCCCAAGACCGCCCATGTCCCGGTGATCATGGTCACCGCCCTCGACCAGCCGAGCGACCGTGTGGCGGGGCTTGAAGCGGGCGCCGACGATTTCCTCACCAAGCCGGTGGACGACGCAGCGTTGTTCGCCCGCGTTCGCAGCCTGGTGCGCCTGAAGATGATGACCGACGAATTGCGCATGCGCGAGTCCACCGGTCAGAGCATGGGCCTGCTCGATCCCGCCGAAACGCTGATCGATAACAATCCCACCGGGCGCATCCTGGTGATCGAAGACCGCCCGGAATCGGTGGCCTGGTTCAACAACGCGCTGAAGCCTACCAACGAAGTGGCCGCCGTCGATACGTTCGAAGAAGCCCTCGTTCGCGTGAAGGGCGGCGATTACGATCTCATCGTCGTCAGCCTCGGCATGCGCGGCTTCGACGGTTTGCGCCTGTGTTCGCAGCTTCGCTCGCTGCCCGAAGGCCGCAACGTGCCGATCCTAGTCGTGGTCAGCGAAGGCGAACGCCGCAAGCTGACGCAGGCCCTCGAAATGGGCGTCAACGACTATCTCACGCGCCCCGTCGACAAGAACGAACTCACCGCGCGCGTGCGCACCCAGCTTCGCAAGAAGCGTTATGCCGACCGGTTGCGCCACAATGTGCAGCTCAGCCTCGAAATGGCGATCACCGACCAGCTCACCGGCCTGCACAACCGGCGCTACATGGAACGCCACCTGTCGAACCTGATCTCCAACGCCGGCAAGACGGGCCGCCCGCTCGCCTTCCTCATCATGGACATCGACTACTTCAAGTCGGTCAACGACACGCACGGCCACGATATCGGTGACGAAGTGTTGCGCGAGTTCTCCGCCCGCATCGGCGCCAATGTGCGCGGCCTCGATCTCGCCTGCCGTTACGGCGGCGAGGAATTCGTGGTCGTGATGCCCGACACCGACATCTCGTTTGCCTATATGGTGGCCGAACGTCTGCGCCGCAGCGTGGAGACGACGCCCTTCGATATCAGCCGCGATCCGAAGAAGCTCAACATCACCATCAGCATCGGCATCGCCTCGTCGGAAGGCGAGAAGGATACGGCCGAAGCCCTGCTGCACCGCGCCGATCAGGCGCTCTATCGCGCCAAGCGCGACGGCCGCAACCGCGTCGTCGCCGACGCTGCGTAATCAGCTTTCTTCCAGCGCCAGCTCGTCCAGCTTTTCCTGCACCTTGTCGATCACCTTGACGATCGCTTCGGAATCCTGCGCGCCCTGCAGCAGGAACTTGTTTGCGAAGATGAAGGTCGGCACGCCCGAAATTCCCATCTGATGCGCCAGCGCATCTTCCCGCTCGATCAATTCGCGGTCCGCGTCGCTCGCGAGCAGTTGTTCCACCAGTTCCACATCCATATCCGCTTCGCTGGCGATCTCCGAGAGCACCGCCGAACTGCCGATATCGCGGCCCTGTTCGAAATAGGCGCGGAACAAACGCTCCACCACCTCGTCCTGCACGCCCGCCGTCGCCGCCCAGCGGATAAGCCGGTGCGAGTCCGTCGTGTTGGGCCGTTTCTCGATGCCGTCGAAATCGAACGCGATGCCTTCATCCGCGCCCGTCTGCCGCAACGCATCGCCCATCGCCTTGGCTTGCGGATTGTCGCCGAACTTGGCGCGCATATAGGCCTTGCGGTCCACGCCTTCCGGCGGCACCTGCGCGTCCAGCCGATAGGCGCGCCAACTGATCTGGAACGCCATGTCGGGCCGTTGCGCCAAAGCTTTCTCCAAGCGGCGTTTGCCGATGAAGCACCACGGACAGACCGTGTCGGAAACGATATCTATTTGCATAGCCGCACCTTAGCCCGGATGCGCGCGAAAGTCATTGCGCGCCGTCGCCGGATCGTGTTTCCAGAGGTAACCGATATCAGGAGAAATTTCATGTCCAGGGATCTTGCGGGCAAAACCGCTTTTGTCACCGGCGCCACCAGCGGATTGGGCCGCCGCTTCGCGCGCATCCTGTCCGATGCCGGCGCAAACGTCGCCATCGCAGGCCGCCGCACCGACCGGCTGCAAACGCTGAAAACCGAAATCGAAAGCGCGGGTGGCAAATGCGCCGCCATCGCGCTCGATGTTACCGATGCCAAACGCATCGCGCCCGCGCTCGACGAAGCGGAAGCCGCACTCGGCCCCATCGACATCCTGGTCAACAACGCCGGCATGAACAGCTTCGGCATGGTGATCGATCTTCCCGACGAAGGCTTCGACGCCGTGATGAACACGAACCTGCGCGGCCCATTCTTCCTCGCCCGCGAAACCGGCCGCCGCATGATCGCGCGCGGACAAGGCGGACGCATCATCAACATCGCCTCCATCGGCACCTTCAAGGTGCTGCCGGGCCTCACCGCCTACTGCATCTCCAAAGCCGCCATCGGAATGATGACCAAATGCCTCGCCCGCGAATGGGCGCGCCACGGCATCAACGTCAACGCCATCTGCCCCGGCTATATCGAAACCGAACTCAACAGCGAATGGTTCGAAAGCGAAGGCGGCCAGAAACAGATCAAATCGTTCCCGCGCAAGAAGCTGATGGAAGAAGAAAACCTGGATGCGATGATGCTGTTGCTGGCGTCGGACAAATCCAGCGCCATCACCGGTTCGCTACTGACGGTGGACGACGGCCAATCGCTTTAAAAACTTACCTCCCCCTTGTGGGGAGGTCGGAGAGCGAAGCGATCCGGGTGGGGGTCGGTGTTCGAACTCGGTCCCCCACCCGAAATTTGCTGACGCAAATTTCGACCTCCCCACAAGGGGGAGGTAAGAGGATCATTCCTCCCCATCCTCACCCGGTATCCGCACATCCGCATCGTTGCTCTCCGCATCGACACGGATCTCGCTGATCCGCGCGCCGGGCCGCGGTGCAATCGTCTTGGCTTCGATCGGCACGAGCGCCTCGATCACGGCCGCATCCGGCGGCGGCGGAATGGCTACGAATTCGAACGCCATCACATGCGCGTCTTTCGATGCTTTCGGACGCAGGCGCGGATTGGTCCAGCCGCCGCTGTTCACCGCACCGCGCGCCGTGACCACCAGCTTGCCTTCCTCGTTGGTGGTGACGACCGAATCCACTTTGTAGATTGGCTCCGGCGTCGCTTTGTGCGGCGCGGCAACGGCCGGTGCGATTGCGAAAATCGCAGCGAAACCAATTGCCATACTGCGTCTGTTTACCTGCATTGGTCCGCCAGCTAAGAAAACAAATACGGCGACATTGAGATAGGGAGAAGGGCCATGGGTCCGTTGCAGGGCGTCAAGGTTGTGGAGTTCCAAGGTATCGGGCCGGGCCCGTTCACCGCAATGCTACTTTCTGACATGGGGGCGGACGTGATCCGCGTCGACAGGAAGGGCGGACGCACGCCGAACAAGACCGAAGTCACCTATCGCGGACGCAAGGCGGTTGCGTTCGATTTGAAAAAACCTGAAGCGGTAGAAGCCGCTCTCAAGTTAATCGACGGCGCGGATGCACTGATCGAAGGTTTTCGTCCCGGCGTGATGGAGCGTCTGGGCCTCGGTCCCGATGTGTGTCTCAAACGCAACCCCAAACTTGTTTATGGCCGCATGACCGGCTGGGGCCAAACGGGCCCGCTCGCGCAAGCCGCCGGTCACGACATCAACTACATCGCGTTGACCGGCGCATTGCACGGCATCGGCAACGCCGGAAAGAAGCCTGTTCCGCCGCTCAACCTCGTCGGCGATTTCGGCGGCGGCGCGCTTTATCTCGCCTTCGGTATCGTGTGCGGATTGGTGGAAGCCAAACGCTCCGGCAAGGGACAGGTGGTGGACGCCGCGATGACCGATGGCGCCGCCTCGCTGATGTCGATGTTCTACGGCATGAACGCGATGGGCATGTGGCGCGACGAGCGCGGCGTGAACCTGTTGGATTCGGGTGCGCATTTCTACGACACCTATGAAACCAAAGACGGCAAATACGTCGCCATCGGTTCCATCGAACCGCAATTCTATCGCGAACTGCTGGAAAAAACCGGCATCGCCGACAACGCCTTCGAAATGCAGATGAACCCGCAAGGCTGGCCCGCACTGAAAGAAAAACTGGCCGCCGTCATCAAGACGAAAACGCGCGACGAATGGGATGCGATCATGCTGGGCAGCGATGTCTGCTACGCGCCGGTGCTTTCGCTGAAGGAAGCGCCAAAACATCCGCACAACGTCGCGCGCGAAACCTTCGTGGAGATCGACGGCGTGGTGCAGCCCGCACCCGCGCCGCGCTTCTCGCGCACACCGCCGAAAGTGCAGGGCGGCGTGACGGGTGCCGATAACGACGCCGCACTCTCCGGTTGGGGTTTCAGCCGCGCCGAAATCGACAAGCTCTCGCAGGCCGGCGCGATCTGACATGCGTTTTCTTCCGGGTACAGAAACCCGCCGCCGCATCTATCTGATGCGTCACGGCCACGTCGATTATCTCAATCGCAAAGTCGTCGAAAGCGGCGCCATGCACGAAGTCGTGCTGACGCGGCGCGGTCAATTACAGGCCGAAGCCGCAGGCCGCGCCTTCGCCCATGTGCAATTCGACCGCGCAGTGTGTTCAGGCTACCCGCGCACCAAACAGACGGCGGAAGGGGTGTTGTCGTTCGTGAAGGAAGCGCCGCCTTTGGAAATCGATCCCGGTCTTGTCGAAATCCACGGCGGCAAACTCCCGCCCGTCAGAAGCCGGGAAGAACTCATCCGCGCGATGAATTCCTTCTTCGAACGCGCGCATGAGCCCGGCGCCACCAACCACGAAGGCGGCGAAGTCTTCGCCGAAGCGCAAGCACGCGCCGTATCATCCATCGAACGCCTGCTCGACCAGCCCGATTGGCACACCGCGCTCGTCGTCGCCCACGAAGGCATCAACCGCCTGCTGCTAAGTTGGGCCTGCGGAGCCGGTCTCGCCGCCATGAGTTCCTTCGAACAGGACACAGGCTGCATCAACGTGATCGACTTCGATCTCGGTGGAAGCGGCGGTTTGCGTCGCTCGCTGATAAAGGCCGTGAACCTGACGCCGTACAATTATCTAAAGCACGGCATGAACCAGACCAGCCTCGAAGCCATCTTCGAACGCGACGTCAACGACGTTCCGCCGGGTTAATGCCGGTTCTCAACTGAAACACCCCTGTTTCGTCATCGCCCGCTTTATGCGGGCGACCCAATTTTTTTTGAAAAAAGAAAAATGGGTCCCCCGGACAAGCCGGGGGATGACGTTTATGGTTTTTCGAAATTGAAGAAGTTGCGATCAAACATCCAACTCACACCAAACCGGAACATGATCGCTAGGCTTGTCCCAACCGCGAACATGCTTGTCGATGCCCGATTGCTTCAACCGATCCGCAGCCTGCGGCGATAGCAGAATAAAATCGATCCGGATGCCGTGATCCTTTTGCCAGGAACCGGCCTGATAGTCCCAGAACGAATACTGGTTGGTTTCGGCATGGCAGGCGCGGAACGCATCGGTGTAACCGAGATTAATCACCCGGCGCAGCGCCGCGCGCGACTCCGGCTGGAACAGCGCATCGTTCAGCCACGCCTTGGGATCGTGAACGTCGTCATCGGTGGGAATGACGTTGTAATCGCCCATCAACGCCACCGGTTCTTCCAGCGCCAGCAATTCGCGCGCATGGATTTTCAGCCGCTCCAGCCAACCGAGCTTGTATTTGAACTTGTCGGTGCCGATGGGATTGCCGTTGGGCGCATAGATCGACGCCACGCGCACAATCCCGTTCTTTCCCTTCACGATCGCTTCCAGATATCGCGCATGATCGTCGCCATCGCCGCCGGGCAGGCGAGGGGTCACGTCTTCCAGCGGACTCTTGGAAAGAATGGCGACGCCGTTATACGTCTTTTGTCCGTGTACGGCGCAATTATAACCAAGGTCTTCAAACGTCTCCCGCGGAAACGCATCGTCCACGCATTTGATTTCCTGAAACACCACAACATCGGGATTGGCCGCCTTGAGCCATGCCACGACCGTTTCCGTGCGGGCTTTGATGGAGTTGACGTTCCAGGTGGCGATTTTCATGAGTTCTGTATGTCCGCAGAACACAAATCGCGCAACGTCCACGGCCCACCCGCCGCGCTTCGCGCGTCGACCTCCCCGCAAGGGGGAGGTAAAGGGGAAGCGCACCCTCGCCCCATTTCTTACCTCCCCCCACGCGGGGGTCCGTAGCGGCAGCGTGCGGACCGACAACGCGCCCCAGCGCGTTGGCGGGTGGGGCCCGCGCCACAAACTCCGACCCCCAACCCCTTGAATCCAAATAGGAATAATTTTTCCAAAAATAGCCTTGAAATGGGATTGATTATGGACTATTTTCCATTTTGCAGGATTTTAGAGGACCAACACACCCCAACACGCAGGCACCCCGGCGACGGCCAGGAATCCCCTGCAACGCGACATGAGACAAAACAGGGATAGAGGTGTCAGCTCATGTGCACCTCGTGTCTCCCGCCAGTTTCTGCCAGGCCTCTTTGTGACGACTGCACGCCATAGCGCGGCACCGGGTGCATTGCCGCCACGGCGTCAGGGGCGAAGGGATAGGTCTTGCGGGATAGGCTGATGTGCGGGTGTCGATTGTTACGAAAATGTGCCCCGCCTGCTGACGCTTTGACCTCCGCCTCGCCATAAGTCGCGCCCGCGATACTGTGGCGGGGCGGAGGCATATTTGGGGGAAGGGTAAGGAGCCTAAACCGAAAAACTCGTCCCGCATCCGCACGAAGAACTCGCGTTCGGGTTGTTCACCTTGAACGCAGCGCCGATCAGATCGTCGACGAAATCGAGTTCGGCCCCTTTGAGGAAATCGAGCGACATCGGATCGACCAACACCGTCGCCCCATCGCGTTCGATCACCAGATCGTCGTCCATGCGCGTATCGTCAAGCGTGAAATTGTACTGGAAGCCGGAGCAGCCGCCGCCCGTCACCGCAAGCCGCAGCATCATCGGTTCCGCTTCGGCCTTGAGGATCTGCGCGATCCGCTTCGCCGCCCGGGCGGAGACGGTCATCGGAGCGGGGGTTGCTGTTTGGGCGTCCATAGGCCCTATGTAGTCATTGCCGAAGCCATCCGCAAAGGTCATGGAAACCCAGCCCGGCCGCCTGATCCCGCCGCTTTTCGAGCCGCCCGCGGCCAAGGCCCCGTTCGCCACAAGGCCCGCGGACAGCCGGGGCCGGTTCTATGCGGAACCCGAAAGCCCCACGCGCACCTGCTACAGCCGCGACCGCGACCGGATCATCCACTCCGCCGCCTTCCGCCGCCTCAAGCACAAGACACAGGTTTTCGTAGAACACGAAGGCGGCGACTATCACCGCACCCGGCTCACCCATTCGCTGGAAGTCGCGCAGTTGGCGCGCTCCATCGCGCGCGTGCTGGCGGTAGACGAAGACCTCGCCGAAGCCCTCGCGCTCGCGCACGACCTCGGCCACACGCCATTCGGTCACGCCGGCGAAGCGGCGTTGAGCAAAGTCACCGCCTCCATCGGCGGCTTCGATCACAACGCGCACGCGTTGCGCCTCGTCACCAAGCTCGAACATCGCTACGCCGATTTCGACGGATTGAATCTGACGTGGGAAACGCTGGAAGGCCTCGTCAAACACAACGGCCCGCTGACAGGAAAACTGCCTGCGCCGATTTCCAGCTTCGACGCACGCATGAAGCTCGATCTCGAGTCCTGGCCCGGCCTCGAAGCACAGATCGCAGCACTCGCCGACGACATCGCCTACGTCAATCACGACATCGACGACGGCTTGCGCGCAAAACTCTTCACCGTCGAAGACCTGCGCACCGCACCGCTCGCCGGCCAATACGTCGGCGACGTTTCCGCGAAATATGGCGAGCTGGAACTCGGCCGCTTCATCGGCGAACTGGTGCGAAAGCTGATGGGCAGGCTGGTCGGCGATCTGACGGCCGAGACAACCGCCCGGCTTTCCCTGGCCAAGCCCCAATCGGCAGCGGAAGTGCGCCGCCAGGGCAGGGCGCTCGCCAGCTTTTCCGAATCGATGGCGCGTGACATCCGCGCGCTGAAGGATTTCCTCTTCGATCACATGTACCGCCACCCGCGCGTCATGGCGCCCGTCGAAAAAGCGCAAGGTGTTGTAGAGAAGCTGTTTACCGCCCTCAGCGGCGAACCGGGACTTTTGCCTCTCGATTGGGCTGCACTGTGCGGTGCGCCGGGCGATGCCGCCACCGGGGGCGTGGTGCGCGATTACATCGCCGGGATGACAGACCGCTACGCCCTTGAGGAATACGGCCGCATCTTCCATACGGAGATTGAACTGTGACAGGGCCGCGGCCGGGATGGTAAACTTCCTGCCGCTGTCAGGATTCTGTGGAGTTGGCATCTCATGGCCAGAATCGAACCGGGCCTCTACGAACCTTCCGACGACGTACGCGTGTTCGACGGCGCGGAAGACGATTATGACGACGAAGGTTCCCGGCTCCCGCTCCTGATCGTCATCGCGCTGCTGGTGCTTGCCGCGTTCGCGGGCGTGGTGTGGCTGGCTTATACGCAAGGCGTCCAGCGGGGCCGCCAGGACGTTCCGCGCGTGATCGCCGCCGAATCCGGCCCGGTCAAAACCGCGCCCGACCAGCCGGGAGGGGCCGCCAATCCCTACAAAGGTCTCAAGATCTACAACAACAAGGCCCCCGCCGATGCGCATGCGAGCAACCAGCCGCTGCCATCCATCATCACCCAGCCCGGCGAACCCCTGTTCTCGGCTTTCGGACCCAAGCATCCGGCTCCCGTTCCCGCCGCTACGCCCGCACAGGCGAAACCCGCGCCAGCCCCAGCGCCTGCACCGGTCCAACAGAAGGTAGCCGTCCAGACGCCTCCTCCTGCCGCCGTCCATACCGCTCCGGCGCCCGTACCGGCAGCGGCAACGAAACCGGCTCCGGAACCCGTGGCGAGCAAGCCCGCTCCTGTTGTTGCGAAGCCCGCTCCCGCCCCTGTGGCCGTCGCAAAGGTTGCGCCGCCGCCAGCGCCGGTTTCGGCACCCGTCGCGTCCGGCGCGTATGTGGCTCAGATCGCGGCTTTCAAATCACAAGCGGAAGCCGAAGCCGGCTGGGCAGCGTTCAAGCGCAACCACGCAGCGATCCTGGGCGGCATGAGCCCGAACATTGTCTCTGTCGATCTAGGCGAGAAGGGAACGTGGTTCCGTCTGCGGACAGGTTCCTTTGCCGACAAGGCATCGGCTGCCGATTTCTGCGCCAGGCTCAAGGCGGAAGGGGCAAGCTGCTTGCCCGCGAAAGGATAAGCGGCACCTCCATGCGCACGCGCGCCATCTATGGCTGCGCCGGGCTTACGCTCACGGA
>DASZYI010000101.1:0-56973 GCA_035545475.1 Rhizomicrobium sp. | reverse complement strand
TATGCGGGGATGCTGTTGCCGGCCTATTTCCCGTTCTTCTGGTATCGCCTGATGGATAAGCGCGTCATCGCGCATTACAATGGCGATATCACCAAAGCCAACCTGCAGCCGTCCCGCCGCGAGAAGCTTCTCAGGCGCTATGCAAGTGCATAACCATGGCGAGCTTCGCGTGTCCGCAATGCGGTTTCGTCTATGACGAAGCGAAAGGCATGCCCCGCGAAGGTTTTGCGCCGGGCACAAAGTGGCAAGACGTGCCCGACAACTGGGCGTGCCCCGATTGCGCCGTGCGCGACAAGATCGACTTTGTTCCCGCCGAATAGGAGAACACGATGAACGCCGAAACCGGATTCAAGCTTCGCGAGGACATCGAGCCGCGCAACATCCACTTCGGCTTCGACAAGTCGCTGCCCGCCTATTGGCACGGCGGCAATCCCGTCATCAGCTCCTATTACGACGCGCTGTCGCTGACCTTCCCGGAGGGCGAGAAGTTCTTCATCGATAGCGTGAAGAACTACGCGCGCGAGATCAAAGATCCCATTCTGAAGCGCCAGGTCCGCGCCTTCACCACGCAGGAAGCCATCCATTCGCGCGAACACGACAGCTACAACGCGCTGCTCGCAGAACGCGGCATTCCCGTTCACAAATTCGACAGGATGATAAAGGCGGTGACGCGGCTTGCCCGCAAATATCTGCCGCATCGCGGTCAGTTGGCGGCCACTTGCGGGTATGAGCATTTCACGGCGTTGTTCGCCGAACACGCGCTCGCCGATCCGCGCGTGATCGAGAACGCCCATCCCTTCTATCGCGACATGTGGCGCTGGCACGCGATGGAGGAGGAAGAACACAAGGCGGTCGCGTTCGACGTCTACAAGGCGATGAACCCCGGCGTGCGCGGCTATCTCGTGCGCTGCATCGCCATGGTGATCGTGACGCTCGACTTCATTTCCATGAGCACGTTCCTTCCCATGTGGATCCTTTGGCACCGCGGCGAGCTGTTCAACATGCGCGGCTGGGCCAAGTCGTTCTGGTATCACTGGGTCGCGCCCGGCGTCTGGCGCCATGTGCTGATGGGCATACCGGGCTATTTCAGCCCCGCCTTCCACCCCTCGAAACGCAAGGTAAAGCCACAGGTTCTGGCCTGGCGGGAGCATTATCTGGCCACCCAGAACCGCACGGCAGACATGCCCGGATCGATCTTCGCTCCCGGCTGATAGCCTTTTGTTGACAGGGCCTTGGCCGCCCCATACACATCCGCCCCCTAAGTGCCCAGATGGCGGAATTGGTAGACGCACTAGTTTCAGGTACTAGCGCTTCACGGCGTGGAGGTTCGAGTCCTCTTCTGGGCACCATTTGTTCTTTTCCCAGCGCTCGCCACTGATCGTCATAAACACCGGCATCCGGATTAGAAGCTCCGGATCGATCCAAGGCCGACCGGGCTCGACAGTTACCGGGCGATATTTATGACCTGCAACTGCGTGAACTCCTCCAATCCTTCTTCGCCAAGCTCGGCGCCGAGACCGGATAATTTTGCTCCGCCGAACGGAATGTGCGGTGCGAGGTCGAGGTGCTTGTTGATCCAGACTGTGCCCGCATCCATGCGTTCCGCAAGTGCATGCGCGCGGTTCAAATCGGCAGACCAGATCGAGCCTCCCAGGCCATAGGGAGAGGCATTGGCGCGCGCCAGCGCATCCTCCGGATCTGAAAATTTGATAACGGGAAGAACGGGGCCGAACTGTTCTTCGTCTACAAGCCTCGTTCCGTCCGTGATGTCGCGCACGATGGTGGGACGAATGAAAAAGCCTTTCTCGGGGACATCGCCGCCCGCCATCACCGTGCCGTGTCGGGCGGCGTCGGCAATCAGGTCTTTCACCTTCTGGAACTGCATCTTGTTCTGCAGCGGGCCGAGTTGCGTGCCCTGCTGCAGGCCGTCACCGATCACCGCGGCCTTGGCCAGCGTAACGAGCTCGTCGCACATGCTGTCATAGATCGATTCATGCACATAGAGCCGTTTCATGGCGATGCAAACCTGCCCGCTGTTCTGGAAGGCGCTTTGAAAGATCTTCGGAGCCGCCGTTTTGGGGTCCACGTCATCCAAAACTATGCCGGCATCGTTGCCGCCCAATTCGAGCGTGATGCGCTTCAACGAGTCCGCCGCACCAGCCATCACCTTTTTTCCTGTGGCTGTCGAACCCGTGAACGATATCTTCCGCACATCGGGATGTTTCGTAAGCTCTCCGCCCAGATCGTTGGCATCGGCGATGACGTTCAAAACGCCTGGCGGCAATAGATCGGCGATGTGTTCGCACAGTTTGAGCGTCGACAGCGGTGTTGTAGCAGCGGGCTTCAGCACCACGGTGTTTCCCGACAACAATGCCGACGGCACTTTGAACGCCATCAGGATCAACGGGAAATTCCACGGCACGATGGCGCCGATCACGCCGAGGGGCTTGCGGCGGACTTCCACTTTCCGTCCCTCGCTGTCTTCGATGACCTTCGCCGGCAGGTTGAGGCTTGCGAAATATTGGAAGAACGCGGCGGCGCCATACACTTCGCCTGTCGCATCCGCCAACGGCTTACCCTGTTCCTGGGTAAGAATGCGTGCGAGTTCTGGGGCTTTCGATTGAATGCGTTCCGCAATGGCGAGCAGCGCCTTCTTCCGCTCTTCTATCGGCGTTTTGCTCCATTCCGGAAACGCGGCTTTGGCAGCGGCAACCGCCTTGTCGAGTTGCCTTTTGGAGGCACGCGGGCATACCGCGAAAACCTCTTCGGTCGCGGGATTGAGGACGTCCATCGTCTGGTCGCCATCTTCCAGCCGCCCATTGATGAGAAGCTTGTATTCGCTCATGGAATTCTCCTTATCGGCCATATTCGCGCCCGCCCTTGCGTGCAGCGTAGCACGGCGAAGGGCGGGCGGGCCCCCTAAGCGTCCGGCAACAGCACCACTTTCACGCAATCGCCCCGGTGTTGGTCCGCGATGGCTTTGTTGATTTCAGACATGGGATAAGTTCGGATCAAACGATCGAACGGAAAGCGCCCCGCCTTGTAAAGCGCGATCATTTCCGGAATGAACGTGTCGGGGTCGCTGTCGCCCTCGATGATGCCTTTCACCGCATGGCCAAAGGTAATGACGGAAAGAAGATCGCCGGGCACCGGTGTTCCCGGCGGCGGCACGCCCACAATGCCGAACACGCCGTGCGGGCCGAGACATCCCATTGTCGCTTGCAGAACGGCGGGGATGCCGGTGGTGTCGAACGCATAATCCACGCCGACCGGAACGATTTCGCGCACCGCCGCAGCAAGATCGGTCGACGTCTTGGGATCGATGGTATGCGTCGCTCCCAATTCCTTTGCGAGTTTGCGCCGCTGCGAATACGGCTCAACCACGATGATCGTGGAGCATTCCCGAACGACCGCGCCCATTACGGCGCTCAAGCCCACGGCACCCCCGCCCAAAACCAGCAATGTCGAGCCTTTCTCGCAGGCGAGCGAACGCATTATGCCGCCCGCGCCGGTTTGAACGCCGCAACCAAGCGGCCCCATCAGTTCGACGGCAACATCGTCGGGCAATTTCACGACATTGCGTTCATAGGCGAGTGCATGGGTTGCGAATGAAGATTGCCCGAAGAAATTGCTTACGACGTCCGTCCCGTTTTCGTGCAGCGCTTTCGATCCGTCGGGCCGCATGCCGGCATAGTTGAGTTGCGGCATTGTGTGGCAATAAGCGGGATCGCCCTGCTTGCATCGCGGGCATACGCCGCAAGAGCGGAATGTGATGCCCACCGGATCGCCCGGTTTCACCTTGCGAACCTTGGCGCCGACGCGCTCGACGATTCCCGATCCTTCGTGTCCCAGAACGGCGGGCGGCGCGAACGGCATCATTCCGTCGCGCGCAATCAGATCGGTGTGACAGAGGCCGACCCCTTTCACACGAACCAGAATTTCATCGTCGCGCGGATCGTCCAGATCGAGTTCGGCGATGTCGAAGTTGCCGCCGGTCTCGCGCACGACGGCCGCTTTCACCTTCATTGGCATCATCCTCCGCTTGCTGCCGCAGGGCTTTTGTTGATATTGATACCATAGTCGCATAAAGAAACTACGGTAGCAAAACATAAAATTAGGCGCGAAAATCAAGGGGCTAGGGGATGCCCGGTCTCGCGCGCGTAGGGAGACGGACGAAGTGCCTTCTATCATTCCGCTTTGGGACGCCGCGCCCGAACAGGCCGACATCATCGGGAACAAGGCTGCGGGACTTGCCGCGCTTCACCGCGCCGGTTTCCGCGTACCCAAGGGCGTTTGCGTCACCATCGATGTGTACAAACACTGGCGCGCTGCAGGTTCGCTGTCCGCCGAATTACGCGCGGAGCTTGGGCAGGCTTTCGCGAGTTTGCGGGCCCCCGTTGCGGTGCGCTCTTCATCGCCCGCCGAGGATCGCGCCGATGCATCCTTTGCAGGCCAGTACCAGACAATCCTTGGTGTGCGCACCGAGGACGAATTCTTCGCCGCGCTCGAAACATGCTGGAAATCCGCGTCATCCATAGCAGCGCTCGCTTATCGCAAGGACCAGGGCGCGGAAGCCACTGTCGATATGGCAGTGCTGGTGCAAGAACTCGTGCCCGCAACGGCCGCCGGCGTCCTGTTCACGATGCATCCCGTCACCGATCGGGTCGATCAGGTGGTGGTGAATTCGAATTTCGGATTGGGTGAATCGGTCGTCTCGGGCCGCGCGGAACCCGATACGTTCATTCTCGACAAGGCAAGCGGGGCCGTCGTCGAATCGAAACTCGGCGCCAAGCGCGTTTTCAGCCAGCAGACGGCGCGCGGCGTGGAAGAATTGCCGGTAGACGCCGCGCGGCAGCAGATGTTCAGCCTGGGCGAAGAACAGTTGCGCCAACTTGCAGACGCGGCACGAAAGCTCGAAGACGCCTACGATATGCCGATGGATGCCGAATGGGCGTTCGAGCGCAACACCTTGCATATGCTTCAGGCAAGGCCCGTTACGACGGGCGCCGAGGCCTATTACACCGATCTGTTGGACCAATGGGCACGCGACCGCGGCTTGCAATTCGATCCGGATGCGATCTGGAGCCGCGGATCGCCGCTTTCGGGCCTTCCGGTTTCGCCGCTCTACTATTCGGAAATGGCGGCGTTCTTCTCTGACATGTTCCCGCGCGTCGCGCAGTTGCACGGCACTGTGCCCGGAAAGCGCAAGAGCTTCCGGTATCACAAGGGATTCACCTATTCGGATGTGACGTTTTCCAGCGTTGCCGATCCTTCCGGCGCGATCCAGCCGATCGGCTTTTTCTCGCCAGCCTGGAAATCCAACATCCGTCTTGGGTTGCGCTATCCGACGACGTTGGCGTTCTGGACCAATATCGATGCCTATTATCGCAAATGGAACACCGAATGGTTGCCCGGCATCGAATCGAACAGACCGGACTATGCGGTCGCCGGACCGGCGGAAATCCAGCGCTTCATTGAATATATCGAGAAACAGCGCCGCGAACGCAGCATTTTTGCGGCCCTCGGCGTGGCGTATGCCGGACATTATCTCGGGCTGCTCGCCCATCTGGTTGCCGAATGGGCGCCGGGCATGCCGGACGATACGGTTGGAGTCCTGACGAGCGGCGTTCCCGATTCGCTGACACACGAAGAAAATATCGATGTGGGAAAGCTGGCGGACTTCGCGCGGCGTTCAAAAACGGTCCACAATGCCATTCTAAACCGCAATTACGGCGATCTCGAACGTACGGCGGAAGGCCGCCAGTTCCTGAGCGAACTGGATGGCTTTCGCGCGCGCCGCCCGCATCGCGGCTGTTCCGATCGCGATCTTTATCAACCGCGATGGGGAGATGACCGCGAAATCCTTCTCAATCAGGTCAACGCAATGCTGAGCGTCGGCCAACGTGTCGATCCTGAAACTGCCCATGCCCGCACGGTTGCCAAGCGCGAGCGTCGGGAGCGGGAAGTGTTGGCCAAGGTGGGGCAGGGGATGTTCGGCCCCGCACGGCGTGCGCTCTTCCGGCGCGTGATGCGGGCGGCCCAACGCTATTGGATACACCGCGACAACCAGCGTCATTCCTTCGATCACTATTTCTACGAGTTGCGCCGCGCTTATCAGGCAATGGGGCGGCGTCTGGCGGAAAGGGGCGCGCTTTCAACCGGCGACCATGTGTTTTTTGCCGCAAAGACTGAAATCTACGATCACCTCGCTGGAAAGCTTCCTGCCGAACGGCTCAAAGCGCGCGCCGACTGGCGGCGCGCATGGTGGAACAGGATGAAAGGGTTCGAGCCCGCGGCCTTCCTCAAAGGCAATTTGCCGTATCAGCCCGACAGACCCGCGCGCGAATTGGGCGAAGGCGACCTCGGCGGGGTCGGTGGCGCGCCGGGTATCGCGGAGGGACCGGTGCGTCTGATCCGAACGTTGGCAGAACTCGGCTCGGTCGAAGAAGGCGACATACTCGTGACGCACGCCATCGATCCCGCGTGGACACCGGTTTTCGGAATCATCGCGGGCGTCATTTCGGAAGAGGGCGGGATTCTCTCGCACGCAACGGTGTTGGGCCGGGAATATGGGCTTCCGGTCGTGATAGGTGCCGCGGGCGCGGCTGCCGCGTTTCGGGAGGGCGACAGGGTTGAGGTCAACGGCACAACGGGAATTGTGCGGCGCATCGTGGCGAGCGGCGAAGCTGAAACAAGATCCGTGGAGTGCGTCGAAGCCTAGGCGCGCTTCGCAGAACGGGCTTTCGCCACGTTGTAGGTCAGCCCCATGATGTGAAGCTCGACAAGGTTATGCACGGAGCGGCGAAACGCTTCGTGATCGTTGCGATCGACCCACGCCACGAAGGCAACCGTCCAAGCGGACACGATCAGCGGCGCAACGAGCGCGGGATCGAATTGTGGATCGAATTCGCCGCGTTTCTGTCCTTCGGCGATAACGTTGACCAGCGTCGAGATGAGTCCCCTTGCCATGGGGTCGCCAAGAGTTTCGGTGATGTGGGTGCCTGCGCGAACGAATTCACGCGCAAGCACGCGGATCTGCGGCGCGCTGTGCAGCCATTCCTGATAAAGCGTTTCGGTGGCTTGCCGGAGACATTCCGTGCAAGTCATTTTCTTTATGTCGATCGAGGCGTCGATTTTCGCTGCGATCCGCTGATTGAATTCGTCGACCAGACCGAACTTGCTGTCGAAATAGCGGAAGAAAGTCGCTTTGCTGATGCCGGCGGCCTCGCAGATGTCGTCCACCGTGACTTCCGCATAACCGCGCGTGTCGAAGAGCGATAAAGCCGCCTGATAGATGTCGTCGTGCATACGCAGGCGATTGCGCTCGCGGGCATTCATCCTCGGTGGCGGTGCGGAAGCCGGCGCAACCGCCGCGGGCGTTGGCGCGGCCTTAGGGGAAGGTTTGGCGGTGTTCTTCACGGAAGGTGCCCCGGGAGCGCACACGGCTAGTCAAAAGCATAGTGGGCGCTGCGTTTTCTGTACGGCTCGCTACTAACATCTGTGACCATAACAAGCCAGTCTGTAGTTTAATCTTCATACTCGTTGACAAAAATAATACTCTGGTATCAAGTTGCGATATCAGTATTGTTTTCACCAGTTTCGACATTAGAGCGAAACGGCGAGGCGGAGGAAACGATGGACACGATAAGTGTCCCGGGTACGCATATGCGTACACGGGCGATGCGGGCGACTTTGCTTGGTGCAACGGCGCTATTTTGTATGGGCGGCGGGGCGTTGCCCGCGTTCGGCCAGGACACCCAGATCGAAACCGTTGTGGTGACGGCAGAAAAGCGTGCCGAAGACATCAACAAGGTGCCGGTCACGGTGCAGGCGCTTTCGGGTGAAGACCTGGAGCGGCAAGGCATCCGCGACGTCAAATCGGCGCTCGCGTTCATTCCGGGTGCGTCGCTTGCGGGTGAAACCTCGCAAGGCACTCAAGTCTACCAATTGCGCGGCGTCTCCACCGGCGACACCACAGGCGATCCCACCGTGGCGTCCTATCTGGACGATTTCGCCTTCTCGATCCCCAGCGTGCCGTTTGCTGCACCTGCCGACCTGTTCGATCTGCAGCGCCTGGAAATCCTCAAAGGACCGCAAGGAACGCTTTACGGTTCGAGTTCGCTGGGCGGCGTCATCAAGGTCGTCACCAACGATCCGGATACCGAGAAGTTCGACGTCAAGGCGGCGGCCTCGTTCGGCGCCGTGCATGAGCACGGATACAATTATTCCGGCGATCTGATGGTGAACCTGCCGATCGACGATACGCTTGCGGTGCGCGGCGTCATCAGCGGCAAGCATCTCAGCGGTTACAGCCTTGTGCCTGCTCTGGGCATCCGTAACGGTAACAACGACGATACGGTCACTGGGCGAGTCAAGGTTCTCTGGAAGCCGACAGAACGGCTGAGTTTTCTGGGCTCGTTCTGGCGCTTCGACGACCAGCAAGATTTCACCAACCGCATGGATGGCTTCGATCCGCCGCTGATCAACGATGTCGGCGTCGGAAATTCACCCACGTCGTTCACGCTCTTCACCGGCAAGATCAACTACGATTTCGATTTTGCGTCGTTGACCGCGACTTCCGGCTATATCAATCGCCACAACGGCTTGTTAGCCAATGGCTGTCAGGTTGACACTTGCTTCGTCGCGCAAATTCCCGGTTCGTCACGCTCCTTCGTGCAGGAAGTGCGGCTGACTTCGAACGACGAGGGGCCGCTGCATTGGATCGGCGGCATGTTTTACCAATATGGCGAAACCCAATCCAACACCTTGTTCCACCTGACAAGCGATGTGAATCCGGACATCTTTATCGACGGCACATCGGCCTATCACTCGCTCGAATTGGCCGGTTTCGGTGAAGTATCTTATGACCTGTTCGGTGGGATGGTCCGCCCGCTGGTCGGCCTGCGCTATTCGGCGGTGAAACGCAATCTGCTGCAGGATTCAACAACGACCGTCACAAGCGACCCGCCGGTGGTGATCGGTTCCAACGATACGCAGGCTGGCAAGAACTATCACATAAGCCCGCGCTTCAACGTGTCTGTCTATCCGAGCGAAGAAGGAATGGTCTATTTCAATGCCGCGCAGGGTTTCCGTCCTGGTGCGTTGCAGACCGCAGCGAACGTGGCGGCATTGCAGGCCGTCACGGGCGTCGTCACGAACATCCAGCTCGATACCGACTCTCTGTGGAGCTATGAAGTCGGCGCGAAATGGTCACTCTTCGACAACACGCTGAGCGTCAATGGCTCGGTCTATCTGATCAACTGGAATGACGCACAATTCCAGACCGGTCTTTCCGGCATCAGCGGCATCGTCAATCTGGGCGACATCAAGGGCCGCGGCTTCGATCTGCAGCTGATCTATGCCACACCTATTCCCGGTCTGACGTTCCAGGCCGCCGGCGGCTACAACAGCACCACGATCGACAACATCAATCCGCAGATTACCGCAGGACTCCCCTTCCTGCGCGACGGCGTGCAGGTGCCGAACGTGCCCAAGGGCAATGTTTCGTTTAGCTTCAACTATGCAAGACCGCTCAATTATCACGAACTGGTCTTCATCGCGGACGCCACCTACCAGTATCGCGCCAAGGAATCCGACCTGGCGACGGGTCGCGAGTCGTCCGATCTAAACATCTTCTCAATCGAAGCCGGCATTCAGAAAGACGCTTATCAGGTGTTGTTCTTCGTGGACAACCTCACCGACGAACGCGGGCCGTCGATCTGGGAGCAGGGCCGCATGATCGTGCCGCGGCCGCGCACCATAGGAATGCGTCTGGCGTTCAGCCCCGAACTGTAACTCGATGAGGAATTGACATGGTTTTGCGTGCAGACGACGAGTTGCGCCATCCCTCCACCGATCTGCCGGAGTGGCGCGAAAGCATGTGGTATTGCTTCCAGATGCCCGAATACGAGATGGGCGGCGCGATCTACTACAGCTACATGCCGAACACGCCCAAGCCAAGCGCGAGCTTCAGTGTCTATCTCACAAAGGGATGGGTGCGCGAGCCCAATAAGCTGCTCTATCAATTCTCCAAGGAAGTGCCCATTCCGGATGCCGAGTGGAACGATCTGAAGGTCGACGGCAAACTTCATTACAAGCGCATCGATCCCCTAAAGCGCTGGAACATCACCTTCGATGACGGCGACAGGCTGGCGCTCGATTTCGATATCGATATCTTCGGCGGCAATTGGCACTATATCGACAACACTTACGAGACGCCGAAATATCTCGCGGGCGACCGATATCATCGCCCCTATGCCGCCAAAGGCGAATTGAAGCTCGACGGCAAGAAATACGCAGTCGACATGACGGGAGATTCCGATCACTCCTGGGGGCCGCGCCGTTGGGAGCCGCTCTACAAAAGCAAATATATTGCGGGGCAGTGCGGCAGCGGTTGGGCGTTCCACGCCTTCGAAGGCGTGGCGCTCGACGGCGGCGTTTTTCCCTACGGCTTTGTCTATGACGGCAAACGCATGTCTCCCATCACCAATCTGGAGATCTGTCCCGACTACGACAAGGATGGAATCCAGCGCGGCATCGTGATGAACATCGTGGACGGTAATTCCCGCATGTCGCGCATCGAAGGCAAGTGCTTTACTTCCGCGCCAACCGAACGCGGAACGGTGTGGAACAATGACTGCTACTACAATTTCGAGGTGAACGGCGGCGAGCACAAGGGCTCCGGTATCCTCTCGTTCTACTGGAACCTCGATTACTACCTGAAGGTTTTGAAACGGTCGTGAAGCCGTGCTGAAGGTTGCCAAAGCCGGAGTCGATATCGGTATCGTGGTGGCAGATGTCGCCGCGCAACAACGGTTTTACGGCGAATTGCTGGGGCTTGCGCATATGGGCGACGTGCCGTTGCCGAACGGCATGCTCCATATATACGCCTGCGGCAGCAGTCTTTTGAAACTTTATGCCATTCCGGGGGCGAGCGGCGCTTCGGCGCCAGGCGAGTTCGGCTCGCAAAAGGGATTCGCCTATATCACGCTCAATGTCGAGAATATCGAAGATGTTCTCGGCGCTCTTGAAAAGGGCGCTGCGAATATCCTCACGCCGTTGTCGGAGTTCGATGCCGGCGTGGCGTTGCCAGAACCTGTCGGTCGCGTTCGCGCACGTTACGCAATGGTCGCCGACCCGGAAGGCAACCGCGTTGAGTTGTTGCAGCGCCATTAGAAACTTGCGCGCTGAAGGGAGGCAAAGGTGACGTCATCCGAATTGGTCATGCCGAAGAACATCGCAGAAACGCTTGTCGACCCGCGCTGCTATGCGGACAGTCGTATTCACGATGCCTATACCTGGCTGAGAAACAACAATCCCCTCGGCATCGCCGAGCCGGAAGGGTACGACCCGTTCTGGACCGTCACAAAACACGCCGACATTCTGGAGGTCAGCAAGCAGAACGACCTTTTCCACAATGGCGACCGCCAGGCTACGCTGACCAACCGGGAAAGCGACCGCCGCGTGCGCGAGATGACGGGCGGCAGCCCGCATCTGATCAAAAGCCTGGTGCAGATGGATGCGCCGGAACACCCGAAATACCGGATGCTCGCGCAGCCGTGGTTTCTGCAGGGCAATCTCAAGAAGCTCGAAGATCGCATCCGCACGATCGCGCGCGGCTCCGTCGACAAAATGGCCGCAAAAGGCGGGCGCTGCGATTTCGTGAAGGATGTGGCGCTGCTATATCCCCTCCACGTCATCATGGAAATCCTCGGGGTTCCCGAGGAAGACGAACCGCGAATGCTGCGGTTGACGCAGGAATTGTTCGCGCCGCAGGACCCCGATACGGCGCGCGTGCAGCCCGCCGATCTCGATCCCGCCGAATATGCCAAGGCATTGACGGCGGTGGTGGACGATTTCGAAGCCTACTTCACCAGGATTTCGGAAGACCGCCGCGCCAACCCGCGCGATGATTTCGCTACCGTCATTGCCACCGCGAAGATCAATGGCGAGCCGCTGCCGCGTCTGGAGCAGATGGGTTACTACATGATCATCGCAACGGCGGGTCACGACACCACTTCGTCGTCCACCGCGGGTGCGATCTGGGAGCTTTGCGATCATCCCGATCAGTTTGCCAAGCTGAAAGCCGATCCCTCCCTGATCTCGAGCATGGTCGAAGAATCCATTCGCTGGATGACGCCGGTAAAGCATTTCATGCGCTCGGCGACGCGCGACACCGAATTGCGCGGCCGCAAGATCGCCAAAGGCGACTGGCTGATGCTCTGCTATGCGTCGGGCAACCGTGACGAGGAAGTGTTCGACGATCCCTTCACTTTCCAGGTCGACCGCAAGCCCAACAAGCAAGTCGCCTTCGGCTATGGCGGCCATGTGTGTCTCGGCCAGCATCTGGCGCGCATGGAAATGCGCATTCTTTTCGAAGAGCTTTTGCCGCGCCTGAAATCCATCTCGCGCGACGGCGAGGCGACCATGACCCAAGCATTTTTCGTCAATGGCCCGAAGAAATTGCCGGTGCGCTACGAAATGAACTGACACGGAGCAACGCGTGGATTTTTCCCTGCCCAAGGAACTTGTCGCCTATCTCGCCGAGTTGGACGCTTTCATCGAGGCTGAGATCAAGCCGCTTGAGGCGCAGGACGATAACAAGCGCTTCTTCGATCATCGCCGCGAATGGGCGCGAACGGACTGGGACAATGGTGGTCTTCCACGCAAGGAATGGGAAGCGCTGCTGGGCGAGGCCAAACGCCGGGCCGATCGGGCAGGCCATCTGCGTTTCGCATTGCCGAAGGAATATGGCGGCAAGGACGGTTCCAACCTATGGATGGCCGTGATTCGCGAACACTTCGCGTCCAAGGGCCTCGGGCTGCACAACGATCTGCAGAACGAACACTCCATTGTTGCCAACAATCCCTTCGTTCTGATGATGCGCGATTTCGGAACCAGGGAGCAGCAGGCCGAATGGATTACCGGCATGCTGAACGGCACGCGCCGGCCGACTTTCGGATTGACCGAGCCCAATCATGGCTCGGATGCAACGCACATGGAAACGCGCGGCGTGCGGGAGAAGCGCGACGGCGTCGACGGCTGGCTTCTCAATGGCGAGAAGATGTGGACGACGGGAATGCATGTTGCCTCGCACTGCGCTTTGTTTGCGCGCACCTCCGGCAATGACGGCGACGCGCGCGGCATCACCTGTTTTCTGGTACCTGCGAGCGATCCCGGCGTGAAGATCGAGGAATACCTTTGGACCTTCAATATGCCGACGGATCATCCGCGCGTGTCGTTCACCAATGTCTGGGTGCCGGACAGCGCGATCTTCGGGCAGGAAGGACTGGGTTTGGCCGTCGCACAGCATTTCGTGCATGAAAACCGCATCCGTCAGGCGGCGGGTTCGCTGGGCGCTGCGGTGTATTGCATCGAGGAAAGCGTCAAATACGCCCGCAATCGCAAGCCTTTCGGCAAGCCGCTATCGGACAATCAGGCGATCCAGTTCCCGCTCGTCGAATTGGCGACGCAGGCCGAGATGTTGCGGCTTCTCATTCGCAAAACCGCTTCCGAAATGGACCAGATGAACAAGGTCGAGGTCGAAAAGCAGCTCTCCGACAAGGTTTCGATGTGCAATTACTGGGCAAACCGCCTGTGCTGCGAAGCGGCCGACCGCGCGATGCAGGTTCATGGCGGCATCGGTTATTCGCGCCACAAACCGTTCGAACACATCTATCGCCATCATCGCCGCTATCGCATCACCGAAGGCAGCGAGGAAATCCAGATACGGAAAGTTGCCGGCTGGTTGTTCGGTTATATGGGGCCGCGCAAGAAGCTGTTCGCGGAAGCGGCGGAATAAGAGGAACGCGTCAATGGTCCTGAAAGCATCCGACGAGCTTCGCCATCCCGAATTCATGAACGACGATTATCATTGGCGCGAAAGTCTCTATTTCAACTTCAACGATGCGGCCAACAAGATCGGCGGCTGGCTCTATCTCTGGGTTGTTCCCAACCAGCCGAAACCCTCCGGAATGCTGGTGAGCTTCTATCATGGGGCGTGGCCGGATCTGAAAGTGAACGACAAGGCGATGGCCTCGCCGGGTCACCGCATGGTTGCGGGCGATCGCTGGATCTATTGCTTCAAGCAGGATGTCGACTATCTGATCGACGCGGATTTCGACGACGTCGAACTTTGCGGCATGAAATTCCGCCGTCTCGATCCGCTCAAGCACCAGAAGCTGACGTTCGACGACGGCGAGGGCAACGGCTTCGATCTCGATGCCCGTTTCATGATGCATCCTTATGACTATGCCGATGGCGTCCACCCGACACCGTCGTGGATGGCTGCAAACCGTTATCACCGCTCATGGTGGGTCAAGGGAACGCTTAAGATCGGCGGCAAGGAATATCCGGTATCGTGTACCGGAGATTCCGATCATTCCTGGGGCCAGCGCCACAGCATCGAGTTCTGCAAGAACCTCTTCAAGATGTGGTCGTTCCAGACCAGCGACGGCTCTTTGTCCATTTCGGTATTGAAACAAGGCATCGACGAGCGCGACACGCAGATCGCGCTCGGCTATGTCACGCGCGATGGCAAGACTGCTGCCGCTGTCGAAGTAGAAACGAGCGCAAGTTACGATGAAAATTGTGTGCAGCAAGGCGTGGATCTGACCGTAACCGATGAACTTGGCCGCACGATCCGGGCCCGGATGCCGAAGATGCACTCTTATATAGGCTCCGGTACGCCCGAAACCTTCTGGGGGTATGAAGGCGTCGGCGACTATATTGTGGAAGGCGTCGGCACGGTGCCGGGCCTTATCTCCTATTTCTGGCCCCCACGCGTAACTCCGCAGGCGCTTCATGCCGGCAAGTGGAAATGATCTCTTCGGTCTTCGCTCCGACCACTACCCGAGTCGAAGACGTCGGCGGCAAGGCCGCGTCCTTGTTCCGGTTGCACGCATTGGGTTGCGACGTGCCCCCCTTCTTCGTGCTTACCACTGCCGCAACGCGCAATGGCGCGTTGACGGACGGGATGCGGGACGCCGTTCTGCAAGCGTGGAACGAACTCGGTGGCGATCGGTACAGCTATGCCGTTCGCTCCTCCGGCGCTGCGGAAGATTCCTCGGGACATTCCTTCGCCGGCGTATTTGAAACCATCCTCGGCGTGCGGGGAGCCGAGGGCGTGCTGGACGCCATCGGAAAATGCCTTGCCTCCCATCGCAGTGCCGCCGCGGACAACTACCGCAGCAGCCGCTCCGTCGAGCGCGACGACGCGATGGCGGTTGTCATCCAGCGCATGGTGGACGCAACGTGGTCGGGCGTCTGCTTCACGGCCGATCCTGCCTCGCAATCCCTGACGCGCATGACGGTGAACGCGGTCAGAGGCATCGGCGAAAATTTGGTTTCGGGCCTCGTCAATCCGGAAGAGATATCGGCCGATCGCGAAACCGGACGCATCGTGGCAAGGCATACGCCGCCGGGTCAGCAACCTTTTCCCGATCACATGCTTGCTGCCGTCATTTCCGAATCCCGGAAGGTTGCCGATGCGTTCGGCTTTCCGCAGGATCTCGAATGGGCCTTCGACGGTGACGCGTTGCGTATATTGCAGAGCCGGCCGATCACCACCATTGCAGGCGTATGGTTCAACCGTGCGTTGGAACCATGGGTCGATAATCCGCAAGCTGATCCGGACAGTGCTGAAAAAGTCTGGACGCGTACCTATGCCGACGAAATCTGGGCGCCGCCAGTCAGCCCGCTGTTCTACGACATCCAAAATCTGACCGGACAGATTCCGCTGCAGCTCAGCAATTATGGCGATACAGCGCCCGGACCGCCCGATGCCTTCAAATATTTCCGCGCCGCGCCTTATCTCGATATCCGGCTGCTCGAGCGGCTCTATATTTTCTACCCCCGTGTTATGCGGCTGCCGAGCCTGCTCTATCAGCTTCCCCCCGAACGCCGGGAGGCCGCGAAAAACGCACCCTGGAAATGGCGCGGGTTACTGCATCGAACCTGGCGATTCGAAGTCTCGCAGGGAGATCGCTGGGGCTTCACACGCAATCACAAATTCCTCAAGCGCTCTTGG
Organism: Rhizomicrobium sp.; assembly: GCA_035545475.1. Classification (GTDB taxonomy): domain Bacteria; phylum Pseudomonadota; class Alphaproteobacteria; order Micropepsales; family Micropepsaceae; genus Rhizomicrobium. The sequence goes on along the minus strand of DASZYI010000101.1, from coordinate 40,946 downwards.
GGGCCGTTTCTGGCGGCGACGAATCCGCTCGCCGCAGTGAATGAAAGCGCGCTCGACGACGCAGCACTCGAACGTCACCTCACGGAGATATGGACGCTTGCCGGAACCATCGGCCTGGAATGCGGCATCACCGTTTTCTATTATGCGCAAGATCTGAAACTTCTCCTCACCGCGCTTCTCGCGCGCTGGTTCGGAAAGGGCGAAGAACTATACGCCACGATCTCCGCGGGCCTCGATGACAGCCACACGGTCCGCGAAGCCGACAGTATCTGGCAGATCGCAATGCTGTTGCGCTGCGGCGGGCAGGCAGCGGTCGAATTGGCTAGGACCTCTAGCTGGAGGGAATTTCAGGCGCAGGCCGATGCCGCGACCTTGCAGAACGTCGGCGGCGCATTCGAGCTGTTCCTTGCAAGCCATGGCCATCGCGGCGCGAATTACAAAGACCCCATCTATCCGCGTTGGGGCGACGAACCGGAATTGCTCTGGCAGCAGGTGAAAGCGTTTTTGTCTGACGACAATCCTCGTCCCATGGAGATCAATGCACGCAGCGCCGCCGCGCGCATCGCCACCCAGCGAGACTGCCTGAACGGATTGAGCGGAATGGTTGCCCCGCTCAAGCGAAGTTTGCTGCGCAAGTTGTTCCGCTACAACGAAATCTATATGGGGCTGCGCGACAATCACCGTTTCTACTACGACAGGATCTGGTGGCTTCTGCGCCGTGTCTATCTGGAGAAAGGCAGGCGCCTTCATCGCCGCAGCCTGCTGGGTCAGCCGGAAGACGTGTTCTTCCTCGTGCGCAAGGAAATCGCCGAACTGGACAGCGGAACGCTCGGCGTTGGCGAGGCCGCATCGCGCATCGGCATTCGCCGCGAAGAGTGGCTGAGAACGCTCAAGGAGCAGCCGCCAAAATTCCTGCGGCGGGGCTATGTTCCCGACGACGAACCGGCATCGCTTGGAACGACAGCGCGAAAACTGATCGGGCTTGCCGCCAGCGCTGGTCAGGTCACCGGACGCGCGCGCGTCATATATAATGTCACCGAATTGGAGCGGGTTGGGAAGGGCGACATTCTTGTCACCCGCCAAACCGACCCCAGCTGGACACCGGCGTTCGCACGCTTGAGCGGACTGGTGCTGGAGACCGGCGGCGTGCTGGCTCACGGCGCATCCCTGTGCCGTGAATTCAACGTCCCCTGCGTGACGGTCGTCGAGCGCGCCACGCGGCTGATCCGCGACGGTGATACGATTGCCGTCAATGGCGGCCTTGGAACCGTGGAAATCATCGAAAGCAGCGATGCGTCCGCGGAGTGCGCCGCATAGCTTCCGACGGAGGACGAGATGGATCTTCAGATGAAAGAGAAGGTTGTGTTCATCGCTGGCGCGAGTCGCGGCATCGGGCTTGGCATCGCGCAAGCCTGCCTCGCGGAAGGAGCGAAAGTCGCGCTGACGGCGCGGGGCGCGGAAGCGTTGCAGGAAGCGAAGGCGCGTCTCGCTGCCACTTATGGAGCGTCCCGGCTTTGGTCTTTCGCGGGCGATATGCGCAACAGCGCCGATATCGACACTGCTGTGAAACGCTGCGAAGCCGAATTGGGTCCGATCTGGGGCGCCGTCGCAAATGTCGGCATTCATCCTTGCCCGCCGGGGTTCGATGTCGACGACGAAAGCTGGGAGCAGGGCCTCACGCAGAATCTTACCGCGTCCTATCGCCTTGCGCGCGCGGTGTTGAAACCGATGCTGCAACGGGGTGCTGGTTCGCTTGTATTCATCGGCTCCATTGCGGGCCTCGCCGCGCTCGGAACGCCGCTTACCTATGGCACGTCGAAAGCGGCGGTGGGGCATCTGAGCGGTGAATTGGCGAAACTCGCCGGCGCAAGCGGCGTGCGCGTCAATACCATCGCTCCGGGCAACATCATCTTTCCGGGGGGCGACTGGGAAAAGCGTTCCACCGGCGAACGTGCAGACGCATGGAAGCGCTGGATCGCAAGGGAAGTCCCGATGAAGCGGTTCGGCACACCGGAGGAGATCGGTGCGGTTGCGGCGTTTCTCTTGAGTCCGCAAGCGAGTTTCGTGACGGGCACCGTCATTCCGGTGGATGGCGGCCAAACGCGCTGAATGCGCAAAGGAGCGGACATGAAGGTCACGACGTTGCCCGAAGAAGCCGCCAGCCAGCGCGACATCGAAACGAAACTCACTTCGTCGCGCTACAAATCCTATTTCCTGTTCATCTTCGTCGCGATGACGGGCTTTCCTATATGGACCGCGTGCTGATGAACACCTTGGGCCAGGCCATCAAGGTCGATCTTGATCTCAGCGATACGCAATTGGGCATGCTGGGCGGTCTGTCTATCGCGGTCTTTTACGCGCTTTTCGCCTTGCCGAGTGCGCGCCTCGCGGAACGCTACCAGCGCACCTACATCGTGGCCGCTGCCGTCGTCATCTGGTCCGTGATGACGACGCTTTGTGGCATGGCGCAGAATTTCTGGCAGTTGCTGGGCGCACGTCTTGGGGTGGGCATCGGCGAAACCGGCGCGCTCGCCACCCAGTCGCTCGTGTCGGACATGTTTCCGCCCAACAAGCGTGCCTCCGCGCTCGGCGTCCTCAATCTCGGCGTAACCATCGGCCTTCTCTTCGGCGCCATTGCCAGTGGCTTGCTCGTCCAAACGTTGGGCTGGCGCGCGGCATTCTTCATTCTCGGTTTGCCGGGATTGCTGTTGGCGCTTGCCATCGTGCTGACGATTGAGGAACCACCGCGCGGCTTCTCGGATGGGGGAACGGCCGACGAAAGGCCGCCGCCGTTTGTATCCGTGTTGAAACTCGCCTTCTCCAAACCTTCCTTCGTCCACATACTGATCGGCGCCACCATCGTTGCCACCGTCGGGGCCGGAGTGCTGCAGTTCATGCATCCGTTTTTCGTGCGGCGCTTTCATCTCAACTATGCCGAAGCTGCCGCGATGTTCGGCGCCATCAACGGCATAACCACCGGCGTCGGCTTTCTCGCTGGAGGATTTCTGACGGATTGGCTGACGAAGCGGAGCAACCGGTACTACGGCATAGTGCCGGCCTGCGGCCTGCTGATCGCACTGCCGTTCTTCCTTGCAGGCTTTCTGCAGACGGATTGGCGCATCGCTCTGCCGCTTCTCGCAATTCCGGGCATGTTCTCCGCAACCTATTTCGCCCCCACCTATGCGGTGGCCCACAACATCGTCACGCCACGCATGCGCGCTTCGATAACCGCTATCGTCAGCCTCGGATCCGGCCTAACGTCGCTTGCCATCGGACCTGTGCTAGCGGGATACATCAGCGACAAATCCGCTGCCGCCTATTTTTCCGGCAATTTTGCCGTGGAATGCCCTGGCGGCCATGCCGCAGCCGGACTGAGCGTGAAGATCGGAGAAGCATGCGAAACAGCCTCGGCGCTTGGCGCGCGAAACGCGCTCGTCGGGCTTGTCTTGCTGCTCGCCTGGGCCGCGCTGCACTACTATTTGGCCTCGCGGACCGTGGCGCGCGACATGGCGTGACAACTCTTGTCGTACCGACTGCCCGGATTTTAGCCCGTACGCGCCAGAAAACCGCTGGCCACTTCTGCCAACCATCGCGCGGCCGTCAACGCAAACCGCGGGGCTTCGAAGGGGCGCCGGGTCGCGCGTGACCGGAGGTTTCGGTTCTTACGCCAGTACCACGCAGTCCCAATGCCACGGCTTTGTCAAAGCCGGATATGGCTAGTGCGCGCGTTCCATTTCGAGTTCTGCCTGAAGGCTTGCCATATCGCGGTAGATGGATGCGACGGCCAATACACGCCCCTTGTGGCGATAGCGGAGCAGGCAATCCCTGGCGGCGATGTCGCCTTCGATCTCGATCTCGTCCCATTGCTCGGCATGACCGACATAGTTGATCGGCACATCGTAATGTTGGCTCCAAAAGAACGGCACGGCATCGAACGTGCGGCGCTGTCCCAGTATGTTTCGCGCCGCGGTCTGGCCCTGGCGTTCGGCCACCACCCAATGCTCGATGCGGATGTTCGCGCCCGAATGCCTGTCGGGCCAGCGAGCAATGTCGCCTGCCGCGTAAATGTCGGGGACGCTGGTTCGAAGATATTCGTCAACAACCACGCCGTGATCCATCGCCAGTCCCGCCTGCTCGGCAAGCGTCAGACGCGGTTTCACGCCGACACCCATGACGACAATATCGGCCTGTAACGTATCGCCGCTCTTGAGTTTCGCCGCGCCGCCTTCGACGGCGGCAACGGTGTCTTCGAGATGGAAGACGACGCCATGGTCCTCATGCAGCGCGCGAATGAAGTCGCCCATGTCGGGGCCGAGAACCCTTTCCATCGGCCGTTTCTCCGGCGCCACGACATGCACCTCCAGCCCCCGCGTGCGCAACGCCGCGGCTGCTTCAAGTCCGATGAAACTGGCTCCGATCACGACTGCACGCTCGGCCGCCTTCGCATGGTCGATGATCGCACGGCAGTCGGCGAAGCTGCGAAGCGTATGGACGTGAGGATGCTGCGCGCCCGGCATATTCAGCCGGACGGGTTCGGCGCCCGTCGCCAGCAGAAGCCTGTCATACGGCACCTTTGCGCCGTTCGCGGTGACGACATGACGGGATGCGGTGTCGATGGACACGACATCGGTCTTCAGCCGCAGATCTATCTTGTTTTCCGCATAAAAGGTGTTGTCCCTGAGCGGCACCCATTCTTCCGGCGCGCTACCCGCGAGATAATCCTTGGAAAGATTGGGCCGATCGACCGGAACATCCGCATCGCTGCTCAACATGGCGACGTTGCCAGCGAACCCTTCGCGGCGCAGCATCTCGGCGGCCGCGAATCCGGCCGCACCGCCGCCGACGATCACGACGTTGCGCACATCGAGAGCCTGTTTCTTCGCGGGTTTCGGAGCAGGGCGCTTCTCGCGGACGAAGATTTTGCCGTCTTTTTCTTCCACCTGCCAGGTCGTAAGCGGACCGATCGCGGGCGCGTGTACCGCTTCGCCGCTGCGCAAGTCGAAACAGGCGTGATGCCAGGGACAGCGAACGCTGTCGTCCACCACAAGCCCGTCGGCAAGCGGCCCGCCATAATGCGTGCAATGGGCGTCGACCGCGAAAATCTCGTCGCCGGATTGCACCAGCAGAACGGCTTGATCGCCCACATGACCGAGCAGTTTTCCATCGCTCATTTGCGTGCGGGCAACACCGGCAGACAGATCGGGGCCGGTGGGCTGGGATTGTTCCTCGCTCATGGAGAGGCTCCTGCAGGTGAACCCAAGCTCAGTCTAGCAGATGAGCTCGCGAGACCGTAGCGAAAGGGCGGCAACCAATCGCACCGATGGCAACGGCCCGCCATTCATCGTCAGCCCCGCTCTTTGCGGACGATCATTATTTTTCCGCTCGGTTCGAGTTCGACTTTCTGGGTGCGTTCGATCTCGGTAAGGCCCGCAAGTCCGCGTTCGCGCAGGGCTTCGTCGAGATCGGGGAGGGAAACCAGATTCCGGTGAAGGATTCGCCGGTCGATGATGCCGTCTTCCGCCAGCACGATGGGCTTTCCTTCTATGACCCGCGATAACGCCGGGCTGCGCGATACGGCGTAGGCCAGGCTTAGATGCAGCAACACCAGAACGGCGACGGCCGCTACGGTCCCGGGGAGCGGCGCACTGCCGGTCATGGCGCGGCTAAGGCTGGAACCGACGATAATGGAGACCACGATATCCAGCGCCGACCAGCGAGCGAAGGTTCTCCGGCCCGATATGCGCAGCACGGCGAGGCCATAGAAGAAAATGAAGATCGCACGCGCACATTCCTGTGCGAGGCTGACATCGTGCAAGGTGCCGAAGATCGCTTCCATTTCGTGGCTCAGGGGCGTCTTCCAGAACAGGCATGGCTGAAAAGGAACCCGTGTAAAGGCTTTCCGGTTCCATTCCGTCTTTTCCGGGCTCTGCGGAACGAGATTACGGCGCCTGGGTTTCATCAGCGGAACCATGCGGAGCGTCTATGTCCGAACAGAGTAACGATTGCATCGACGCTGTCTTGATCGAGTGCGCCCGCGATGTCGTCGAGACGCTCAGGGACCGCGGGCTGACCGTCATCACTGCCGAGTCCTGCACCGCGGGCTTGATCTCGGCGGCGCTCTCGCTCGCGGACGGCGCGAGCGATGTTCTACACGGTGGCTTCGTCACCTACACCAAGGCGAACAAGACAATGGCGCTGGGTGTCGATGCGGAAATTCTCGCGCGCGAAGGCAGCGTGAACGCCCGCGTTGTCCAGTCCTTGTGCGAAGGCGCGCTTGCGCGCTCGCCTGCCGATCTGGCGCTTGCCATAAGCGGCGTGCTCGGGCCGTCGCCGGATGAAGACGGCAATCCTGTAGGGCTCATTTATTTCTGCTGCCTGCAGCGGGGCGGCGAGCCGTCTCATCGGCGGAAGGACTATGGCGCGCAGCCTCACAATGTCCTGCGCCGGACGGCGGTGCTGGACGCATTCGATATGATTCTGGCCTGCGCCAGGGAACGTTGAATGGTCTTACATGCCACCAAATCCGGCACGAAGCGTTGTTCCTCTTATTGAGCCTCGATTGAGGAGTGGATCATGGCCAGAAAATATTCGCGCAGCGCCAGCAAGGACGTCGAAAGTGCGATGCGGCGAAAGAAGAAAGGCAAGCTGAAACGCGGCAAGGGCGGACGTGGCGGCAAGGTCAAAAGCCGCAAACAGGCAATTGCCATCGGTTTGTCCGAGGCGCGCAAGAAAGGAAAGAAGGTGCCGAAGCGTAAAAAAGGCGGCCGCAAGAAGAAGAGCAAGTCACGCAAGAGCTAACCCCACCCATGACCAGCTAGCTCAAATGGCTTAGTGCGGTTCTGACGCGGTTTTTTCTCAACGGTCGTGTAGGGCCATGTCTTACGCGGCCGATTCTGCGCATCCAGAGAATTGTTCAATATTCCCAGACCCCTAAACACTTCGGGCACTTGGACAAGGCGGCTGGGGCAGAATCTTAAAATGCGCTCGCCACGCTCCTCCAAAATGGGACAGGAGTTTGGAAACGTATGTGAATCATATGCTTAGACCGCGCCCTTAGCGGCTTTGGACGAGCGGTGCGGCTGGCATGGCAAAATCCTAGTATTTTCAAAGACAAGGTTACGATAACGGGCCGTTTCCGTTGCCAGCTTTTGCACCCCCCTGTTACATTGAAGGCTAAGGTTCGAGCTTTGTCTCGGACGACGCTAACGGGCTGTTGGGGTAAATCTGGTGGGCACGCAATCGGGCCGCCGCGTGTGCGTATTGCGCTGCGTTTTAGCGGTCGCCTCATGCTGTCTTCTTGCGTCAGGCGTTTTCGCGCAGACGGTCGTTCTTCCGGGCGCTGTGCAACCCGGTCATGACCGTCCGCTGCCGCAAGCGCAGACCGTTCCCGATGTCGATTTCAGCGTGGAGGCGCCGCATCGTTCCGCGGTGCCCCGCGCGGTGGACGAGATCCGGTTCAAGGTCGCCGATATCCGCGTCGAGGGGGCCACGACATTGCGGCCCGAAAGTTTTCGGCCGCTTTATGAAAAGCTGATCGGAAATGAAGTCTCGTTGGGAGACATCTTCGACGTAGCAGACGGAATCGAGAAGCAATATCGCGCTGCCGGTTATCTGCTCGTGCGCGCCTATGTCCCGCCTCAGCATGTAAACGACGGCATATTCACCATCCGCGTGGTCGAGGGCTTCGTAAGCAGCACGTCTGTTGAAGGCGGAAACGCGCGCACGCAGGATCTGGTGAAGGCCTACATGGGCCCGGTGGTCCAAGAAAAGCCGTTGCGCAGCCAGACCATCGAACGCTCGTTGCTTCTGGCCAACAACATACCCGGCGTCACCGCGACGGGCGTGTTGAGCGCCTCGCCTAACGTGCCGGGTGCTGCCGATCTCGTGGTCACCGTTGGTCAGCCAACCGTTAGCGGTTCGCTTTCGGCGATGAACCGCGGCTCGCAATATACCGGTGTGTGGATCGTCAGCGGAGCTGCCGCCTATCGCGGATTGCTGGGACCGGATGAACTCAACGCCGCCGTCACGATGGCGCCATTCGATCTGCACAAACAGCTTGCCGGTCAGTTGCGATATGTCTCGGCCATCGGCGATGACGGATTGGCCGGAACGCTTTTGGGAGCGATCTCGCACGGTGCTCCGGGCGGTTCGCTCGGCCCGGCCGAAATCCGCACCGATAGCTGGGCGGTCGGCCCGCGTCTTTCCTATCCGCTGGTGCGTTCGCGCTCCGACACGCTGACATTGGACGGCGGCGTGACCTTCCAGGACGCGAAGGTCGAAATCCTGGGCATCGGCATCAGCCACGACACCTGGCGCGTGGCCGACATCAGTCTGGGCTATGCGAGCCGCGATTTCCTCGCGGGAAATTTCAGCGGCACGGTCGACGTTTCGCAAGGGTTGCCGATCCTCGGCGCCTCGCCCAACCATTCGCCCGACCTTTCGCTTGCCGGGCGAACCGTCTTCACCAAGGCCACATGGAACGGGCGTTACAGCAAGGCGTTGGGGAGCAATGTCAGCTTCGGGCTGGCAAGCAACGCCCAATATTCGTTCCAGCCGCTGATAACCGGCGAGCAGATCCTGTTTGGCGGCACGCAGATCGGGCGCGGCTACGAGCCGGGCGCGATTTCGGGTGACAGCGGGCTGGGCGGATCGTTCGAGCTCCGTTACGACACGCGGCTGACCGACATCGCCGCGAAGAATTTCGAGCCCTATATTTTCTTCGACGTGGCAAAGGTCTGGAACAGGGATCGCCCACCGACAGCCGGGCTGCCGCTGGAAAACACTTCCATCCAATCGACGGGAGCAGGGCTGCGGTTCTGGTTTCCCTACAACATCTATCTGGCCGTGGAAGGCGCGCGCACCCTGCGCGCGGTTCCCGGCAGCGACAATGGCAAGAAGGTGAGCAAGGCGCTCATCGATCTTGCGATCGCGTTTTGACCGGGAGCGCCGACATGAAGCGGGCGACATCGGGAGTGTTGAAGGGCAGGTTGCTGGCGACGAGCGCGCTGGTTGCCACTGCGTTGCTTATCTCCCCGGTTGCGCGCGCAGGCGGGCCGAGCGGCGGATCGGTGGCGGTGGGCAGCGCCACGATCTCCACGCCGAATGCTAACCAGACTGTCGTCAACCAGTCGACGAACAAGGCGTTGATCAACTGGGACAGCTTCTCGATCCCCAACGGATCGTCGGTCGTGTTCAACCAGCCGACGGCCAATTCGCTGACCGTCAACCGCGTGACCGGGCCAAGCGCGTCGGTCATCGACGGGCAGATGCTGGCGAACGGCAATATCTGGCTGCTCAATTCCAATGGCGTGTTGTTCGGGCACGGCGCGCAGGTGAATGTCGGCGGACTGCTGGCCACGACCTCCGACATCACTGACGACGATTTCAAGAACGGCCATTATCGCTTCAGCAAACCTTCCGCCAACGACAAGGCGGCGGTGGTGAACCAGGGCACGATCACCGCGGCCAAGGGCGGGTCGGTGGTCCTTTCCGCACAGCAGGTTTCCAACGAAGGCGTGATACGCGCCGATCTCGGCAGCGTGGTTCTTGGCGGCGCGCGCACCTTCACGGTGGATCTCGATGGCGACAACCTGATCCGGTACCAAATCGGAAAGCCGGTTGCCGAAACGCCGAAGGATGCGAGCGGCAAGGCCGCGCCCGCGCTTGTTTCCAATTCGGGAACGATCTCGGCCGACGGCGGCAGCGTGCTGATCACTGCGCGTGCGGTGCGCAACATCGAGAACAACGTCATCAACAATACCGGCATCGTGGAAGCCAACAGCGTTTCCACGCATAACGGCGAAATCGTTTTCGATGCCGGTCCGGATGGAACGGTGAATGCGGGCGGGTCGATCTCCGCATCGGGGCGCGGGCAGGGCGAAACCGGCGGCTCGGTTTCCGTCACCGGCGGCACTGTGAATGTGACCGATGGCGCGAAGGTCGATGCATCGGGCGATCAGGGCGGCGGAACGGTCCAGATTGGCGGCGGGTTGCATGGGCAAGGCAGCATCGCCAACGCGCAGAGCGTCAATGTCGGCAAGGCGTCCATTTCCGCGGATGCGGTCACGCAAGGCGATGGCGGAAAGATTTCGGTCTGGTCCGACGGGCAGACGGCGTTCTCCGGCAGCGCCAGTGCGAAGGGCGGCGCGCAAGGCGGCAATGGCGGCATCGTCGAAACGTCGGGCGAGCAGTTGAATGTCGGCAGCGACGCCAAAGTCGATACGTCTGCGGCGCAGGGCGACACCGGCACATGGCTGCTCGATCCCACCGACATCGATATCGTCAACGGCGGGGCCGATGGGATCGGCGGTTCGAATATCGCGCCCAGCACGATCACCAGCGCGCTGACTTCCACCAACGTGTCGCTTCAGGCCACGAACGACATCACCGTCGACAGCAACATCAGCTATTCAAGCGCCAATTCGCTGACGCTGATCGCGGGCCATGACATCGCGTTCAACGCTTCGATACAGAACTCAGGCAACGGCGGGGTTGTACTCTCGGCGCATTCCATCGGGCGGTCGGGCAATGTGTCGATCACTGCAAAATCGGCGGACATCACCGTCTCCGGCGACGGCAGCGACGGTGCCAGTATCGGCACCTCGGCAAATCCGCTGCAACTGAATGTGCAGTCGCTCGGTCTGCACACGGGCGGTGCGAATGCTTACATCGCGTCGCTCGCTTCGACCATTGCGCTTGGCGCGAGTGACCTCGGCACGGGCGATCTGACGATCAATCCCAGCGGTTCCGTCACGCAGACGGCGGCGATCCACCTGGACGCATTGAACATCACCACGTTACCGGGCTCCGTGACGCTGACCAATACGGGCAACACGTTCAACAGTCTCTCGCTTGGGCTCACCGGCGGCAGCGCAAACATTTACGACGCTTCGGCGCTTACGGTCACCAGCGCGCTTATCGGCAGCGACCTTACCTTGTCCAGCGGCGGCGCCATCACGCAAACCGGCGTCATCCATGCGAGCGGTTTGACCGTTTCCAGCACGGGAGGCGCGATCAATCTCACGAACACGGGAAACACCTTTGCGCTTTTGACGGTCACCACTTCGGGAGCTTACGACGCGTCTCTTTACGACGCCTCGGCGATGACGGTGGCGAGCGCGAATGTCGGCGGCGAGTTGACGCTTTCGGGTAGCAGCTCCGTTCGGCAGAACGGCGCCATCCACGCCGCAGCGCTGAGTGCAAGCAGCACGGGCGGCGCCATCACGCTGACCCATAGCGGCAACACGTTCGGCGATGTTTCGCTTTCCACAACGGGATCGCTAAGCGCTTCGATCTACGATTCCGTGGCCATGAACATCGCGGCCGCGACGGTTGGCGGCGATCTGACCCTGTCGGGCGGCGGTGCGATCACGCAGAGCGGGGCGCTGCATGCGAACGCGCTGACCGTCACGACGACGACCGGAGCCATAACGCTTTCGAACGCAGGCAATACTTTCAACACGGCAACGGTAACGACAGCGGGAACCGACGATGCGACCCTTGCGGACGCCTCAACGCTGACCGTTGCAAGCGCCACGGTTGGCGGAGATCTCACGCTCGCCGGCGGAAACAACATCGTGCAGTCCGGTGCGATCCATGCGGCGACGCTTTCCGCCTCCACCACCGGCGGATCGATAACGCTCACGAATGCAAGCAATTCGTTCGCGACCGCTGCATTGGCGGCAACGGGCGACGCGACCGTTTATCAGGCCGCCGCGCTGGTGATTGCGAGCGCAGATGTCGATGGCACGTTGACGCTTTCCAGCGGAAGCACCATCGGACAAACGGGCGCCATCCAGGCCGGTACACTCGACGCCACAACCACGAATGGCGCGATCACGCTTTCCAACTCGGGCAACAGCATCGGAACCGTCAATCTTTCCACGTCGGGGACCGATGGCGCGACACTTTATGATGCCTCCGCACTGACCGTCGCGAGCGCCACCATCGGCGGCGATCTGATCTTGACGGGTAGCTCGGTCGGCCAGAGCGGCGCAATACATACGCACAAGCTGAATGTTTCCGCGACCGGCGGTTCGATTGCGTTGACGAATGCCGGAAACACTTTCGATACGCTGACCGTGGCGACGAGCGGAGCAGGCAATGCTTCGCTTTACGACAGTCAGTCTTTAAGCGTCACAAGCGCCAATGTGGGCGGTGCATTGACGCTGTCGAGCGCAGGCGCGATCGGCCAGACCGGCGCGATCCATGCCGCATCGTTGAACGTCACCACGGCAAACGGTGCCATCGTGCTTGCGAATACCGGCAACAGCTTTGCCGCCGCGAGCCTTGCGACATCCGGAGCCGACAACGCCACACTTTACGATCAGGCCGCTCTGACGATCACCGGCGCCACCGTCGGCGGCAACCTCTCGCTGAGCGGCGGCGGAAACATCGGGCAATCGGGCGCAATCCATACCCACGCGCTGAGCGTCACGACCAGCAGCGGCTCCATTACGCTGGCTAATGCCGCGAACACCTTCGATACGACGACATTGACCGCTTCGGGCGATGCAACGCTGCGTGACGCGTCGGCGCTCAGCGTGACAAGCGCCAATATCGGCGGCGACCTCACGCTGACGGGCGGTGCTTCGATAACGCAGACGGGCGCCATCCATTCCGGTGCGCTGAATGCGAGCACGACGGGCGGACCGATTTCGCTTACCAACACCGGCAACACGTTCGACACCGCGAATGTTGGGACATCGGGCTCATATGACGCGACGTTGTACGATGCGTCGAGTTTTGTCGTCACCGGCGCCAATGTGGGCGGCACGTTGACCCTTACGGGCGGCGGCTCGATCGGGCAGAGTGGGGCGATTGTCGCGAACGCGCTCGCCGTGACGACGACGAACGGCGCCATCGATCTCGGCAATGCGGGCAACGCGTTTGCGACGGCAACACTTTCCACGTCGGGCACCGACGATGCGACTCTTTACGACGCCTCGGCCCTGACCATCGTGAGCGCCAATATCGGTGGCGATCTTGCATTGTCGGGCGGCGCCTCGATAACCCAGACCGGCGCGATCCATTCCGCGACATTGAACGTCTCTTCCACCGGTGGTCCGGTTAGCCTGACCAACACGGGCAACGATTTCGGCCCCGTCTATGTTGCGACGGGCGGCGCGAACGATGCCGCACTCTATAATGGGCCGGACCTCACTTTGACCGGTGCCAATGTCGGCGGCACGCTGACGCTTTCGAGCGGCGGGGCCATCGGCCAGACGGATGCCATCCACGCGGCGGCGCTGAACGCCTCGACCACCGCCGGTGCGATCATCCTGACCAATTCCGGCAACAGCTTCGGCACCGTGACGCTTGCCACCTCCGGCAGCGACGATGCGTCGATCTACGATGCAACCAACCTTATCGTTGCAAGCGCCAATATCGGCGGCGATCTCACCTTGTCGGTTGCCGGTTCGCTGGGACAGACGGGCGCCATACAGGCGGCATCGCTCAATGCCACCACAACAGGCGGCGCGATCAATCTTACGAACGCCGGCAACAGCTTTGCGGTTGCCACACTGGCAACTTCGGGATCGGACAACGCCTCGCTTTACGATGCCGCGAACCTCACGGTTGCGAGCGCCAATGTCGGCGGCACGCTGACGCTTACCGGCGGCGGTACGATCAACCAGAGCGGCGCCATCCATGCCGCCTCGCTGGTCGCCACCACGACCCATGGCGCAATCACGCTGACGAATGCGGGCAACACCGTTGCGACGGCCACGCTTTCGACGTCGGGATCGGACAACGCGTCATTCACCGATGCGTCCAATCTCACTATAGCCAGCGCGAATGTTGGCGGCACGCTTACCCTGTCGGTCGGCGGCTCCATCGGCCAGTCGGGCGCCATTCATGCGGCAGCGCTGAACGTCAGCACGACAGGCGGCGACATCACGCTGACCAACACGGGCAACACGTTCAATACCGCTTCGCTTGCGACGGCGGGCTCGGACGATGCCTCTCTCTACGATTCGCAGGCGCTCACCGTCGCAAGTGCGAATATCGGCGGCGATCTATCGTTGTCGGGCGCGAGTTCTATAAGTCAGACGGGCGCGATCCATGCGGCGACATTGAATGTGGCCACCACGGGCGGCGCGATTGTTCTCACCAATAGCGGCAACAATTTCGGGCCGCTCACGGTCTCCACATCGGGTTCGGATAACGCGACCCTCTATGATGCCATCGATCTGATCGTCGCGAACGCCAATGTGGGCGGCACGCTGACGCTTTCGAGCGGCGGAGCGATCTCCCAGACGGGCGCCATCCATGCGAGCGACCTGAATGCCGCAACGACGAATGGCGCGATCACGCTGACCAATGCGGGCAATGCATTCGATACGGCGACGCTTTCGACCTCGGGTTCGGACGATGCCTCTGTGTACGACTCGCAGGCGCTGACCATCGCCAGCGCCAATATTGGCGGCGATCTTTCGCTTTCGGGCGGCGGCTCCATCGGGCAGACGGGCGCGATCCATGCGGCGACGCTGAATGTTACGACGACAAACGGCGCGGTCGTTCTCACCAACAGCGGCAACAGTTTCGGGCCGGTCACGATTTCGACGGCGGGTTCGGACGATGCGACGCTTTACGACGCCATCGACCTGAACATCGCGGGTGCCGATATCGGCGGGACGTTGACCCTTTCGAGCGGCGGAAACATTTTCCAGACCGGCGCGATCCATGCAGGCGGCCTGAACGCCTCCACGACGAACGGCGCGATCACGCTAATCAATTCGGGCAATGCGTTCGATCAGGTGGTGCTCGCGACATCGGGTTCGGACGACGCATCGCTCTACGATTCGCGGGCGCTGATCGTCGCGAGCGCGAACATTGGCGGCACGCTCAACCTTTCGGGGGCAGGAACGATAGGCCAGAGCGGCGCGATCCATGCCGCCGCGTTGAACGTCACGACAACCGGTGGCGCGATCACGTTGACGAACAGCGGCAACAGCTTTGCCGCGGCAAGCCTTGCGACAGGCGGAACGGACGACGCTTCACTCTACGACGCTTCTGACCTGACGGTGACGGGCGCCGACGTGGGCGGCACGCTGAATCTTTCGGGCGGCGGCGCCATCGCGCAGAGCGGCGCCATTCAGGCCAATGCCTTGAACGTGACGGCTGCCGGTTCGATTGCTCTGGCGAACACCGGCAATATGTTCGCCACCGCGTCGCTGTCGACGCCGGAAGATGCCACGCTTTACGATGCGTCCAACCTGACCGTCACCAGCGCGACGGTGGGCGGCGCGCTGACATTGAGCGGCGGCGGCTCCATCGGCCAATCCGGGGCCATTCAGGCCGATGCCCTCAGCGTTACCACGACGAACGGCGCCATCGCGCTGACGAATGCGGGCAACGCGTTCAATGTTGCGACGCTTGCCACGTCCGGTACGGATGACGCCTCGCTGTATGACTCGCTGGCGCTAACCGTTGCGGGCGCGAATGTCGGCGGCAATCTCTCGCTTTCTGCGGCTGGTTCCATCGGCCAGACGGGTGCGATCCACGCGGCGACGCTGAACGTCGCGACGACCGGCGGTGCGATCACATTGACCAATAGCGGCAACAGCTTCGGGCCGGCCACGATTTCAACCGCGGGATCGGACAACGCCTCGCTTTACGATTCATCCGATCTCACGGTTGCGAGCGCCAATGTGGGCGGCACGCTGACTCTTACCGGCGGCGGCGCGATCAACCAGAGCGGCGCCATCCATGCCGCCTCGCTGGTCGCCACCACGACCCATGGCGCAATCACGCTGACGAATGCGGGCAACACCGTTGGCACAGCCACGTTTTCTACATCCGGCTCGGACAATGCGTCGTTCACCGATGCGTCCAATCTCATTGTCGCCAGCGCGAATGTCGGCGGCACACTTACCCTGTCGGGCAGTGGCTCCGTCGGCCAGTCGGGCGCCATTCATGCGGCGGCGCTGAGCATCAGCACCACAGGTGGCGACATCACGCTGACCAACACGGGTAACGCGTTCAATACCGCTTCGCTTGCGACGGCGGGCTCGGACGATGCAACGCTTTACGATGCCAACGCATTGACAATCTCCAGCGCCAATATCGGCGGAACTCTCAACCTGTCGGGTGCGGGTGCGATTGGGCAGAGTGGGGCGATCCATTCCGCCGTCCTGAACGTCACGACGACCGGGGGCAACATCGCGCTGACCAACAGCGGAAACAACTTTGCCACCGCGTCGCTTTCGACGGCGAACGACGCCTCGCTCTACGACTCCACCGATCTGACAATCTCCAGCGCGAATGTTGGCGGCACGCTGACATTGAGCGGCGGCGGTGCAATCGGGCAGACGGGTGCGATTCAAGCAGGCATATTGAATGTCAGCGCACTGGGCGCGATCGCGCTTGCGAACACCGGCAACAGCTTCGGCACGGCGTCCGTTTCCACGGGCAACGACGCGACGCTTTACGACGCCTCCGCCCTGGTGCTCGCCGGCGCCGATGTGGACGGGACATTGACCTTGACCGTCCAAGGTCCGCTGTCGCAATCCGGCGCGATCCATGCGCATGCGCTCATTGCCACGACGACCGCGGGGGCCGTCGATCTCACCCATGCGGGAAATACCATCGATATCGCCAATTTGACGACATCGGGAACGGACGATGCGTCGCTGCATGACGCCTCTGCCCTGAGCATGTCCGGGGCAAATGTGGGCGGCACGCTGGACCTGTCGGGAGATGCCGGTATCACCCAAACGGGCGCCATCCACGCCGATGCGTTGGATGTTTCGACGACGGCGGGCGATATTGTTCTGACCGATACCGGCAACACCTTCCACACGGCGAGCGTCGCAACTTCCGGTGCGAACGGTGCAACGCTTTACGATACGGCATCGTTGACGATCACTGGAGCCGATGTCGGCGGCGCACTTGGCCTGACGAGCGGCGGCTCCATCGGCCAGACGGGCGCCATTCATGCGGCTTCGTTGAACGTCACCGCTACCGGCGGCGACATCGCGCTTTCGAATGCTGGCAATGCTTTTGCGGCTGCCGCGCTCACCACATCGGGTGACGCCACACTTTACGATGCATCCGCGTTGACGATCAGCGGGGCAGATGTCGGCGGAACGCTGACGCTATCGGGCGGCGCGTCCATCGGACAATCGGACGCCATTCATGCAGGCGCACTCAACGTCAGCACGACGCATGGCGCAATCGATCTGTCCAACACCGGCAACTCCTTTGCCATCGCAACGCTCGCAACCGCGGGAACCGACGACGCGACGCTCTACGACGCAGCGGCATTGACGGTTTCATCGGCGACGATTGGCGGCAATCTTTCGTTGTCGAGCGGCGGCTCCATCGGCCAGTCGGGCGCCATCCACGCCAAATCGCTGACGGTTTCTTCGACCGGTGGCGCCATTGCACTGACCAACGCGGGCAATGCGTTCGACACGCTCTCCGTGACGACGGGGGGAACGAACAGCGCGTCGTTCGCCGACAGTTCCAACCTGACCGTCGCCAGCGCCGATGTCGGCGGCACGCTGCTGATAACGGCGAACGCCATCGGACAGAGCGGCGCGATTCATGCCGCCGCTCTCAACGTCACCGCCACCAACGGTGCGATCGCGCTCACCAACAGCGGCAACAGCTTCGCGAATGCGGCGCTCACGACGTCCGGCAACAACAACGCTTCGCTTTACGATGCCTCGGCGCTGGTCATCGACGGCGCGAATGTCGGCGGCACGCTGGCGCTATCGGCCGGCGGCGCGATCAGCCAGATCGACGCCATCCATGCGAACGTTTTGAGCGTAACCACCACGAGCGGCCAGATCAGTCTCACCAGCGCGAACAATGCGGTCAACTCGGCAAGCCTTTCGACGCCGGGCAGCGCATGGTTCTATGACGGCTCGTCGTTGACGCTGACGGGCGCGAATGTCGGCGGCAGCCTGACCGTTCTGTCGAAACATGATTTGCTGTTTGCATCGTCGGCACAGGCGAAAACGGGACTTCTCGCGGTCGCCGGTTGGGATGGCACAACCGTCGATCCCGCCGCCCTTGTCGCGGGAACGGCTTACGCCAACAATGGCGGCAACATCACGATCGGCGGTGCAAGCGCGCCAGGTGACGTCGCGGTCGGCAGCCAAAACGGAACCACCACGTTTGCGGCGAACAACGTCACGCTCGCCGCGACCAACGGTTATGCGCAGATCGGTTATCACGGCGCGGGAACCGATGCGATCAGCGTCTATGCCAAGGGCGATCTCACGCTTTCCGGCGGCGCCCAGGCGGCGCGTTTTGCCCAGATCGGGAACGGCGGCTATCAGGTTTCCGGCAACCAGACGGGCAACATATATATAAGTGCGGCAGGCAACCTGGCGCTGAACGCCGGAAGCGGACAGGCGGCCTATGCGCAAATCGGCCATGGCGGCGCGCAGAGCAATTCGTCCTCGCAGGGCTATAGCGATACCGGTCTTATCACCATCAGCGCCAAGACCGCGAAGGTCGCTGCCGGGTCGGGCACGGCGGCGTATGCGCAGATCGGACATGGCGGATATCTGAGCGGTCAGTCGCTCCTTGGCGGAACCGCAACGCTAGGGGGCGACATCACGGTTGCCACCGTGAGCGGCATCGCGCTAACCGGCAACGGCACGGCGGCTTATGCGCAGATCGGCCATGGCGGCGATCTCGTCAACAACAATGCGGCGAACGGCACAAGCGGCACGATCTCCGGCAACATCACGGCCAGCGTCTCGACCAAGCCGAGCGATCCCTCGATCGACCCGGTAACGGCGATTGCCGGATCGGGCGATGAATCCTATGCGCAGATCGGCAATGGCGGCAGCGGCGAGAACACGCCCGTATCTCAGTCCACGGTGAACTTCACCATCAGCGGCAATCTCTTCGTCGACGACATCACGTTGAGAGGCAGCAATACCGGCGCAAGAGGTTATGCGCAGATCGGCAATGGCGACGCCGGCAGAAACGGCACGGGCAATGTCAGCGGCGACATCACCATTGGTAACGGCTTCCACGTCGATGCGCTGGGCGGCACCGCAAACAATACGGCTGCACTCATCGGCAATGACACGGGCTTTGGCACGGTCACGGGATCGGTGACGTTCCTTTCCAATCCCAACCCGCCGCCACCGCCGCCTCCGCCGCCGCCGACAGTTGGATCGTCGGGCGGCGCAATAGCGGTTGTGATCCAGAAGCCGACGGAAAACATCGGCAATGTCATCGTCGTGGTAACAGTTCCGGTCGTGAACCTTCCGGATAGCGGTAGCAGCGGTTCAAGCGGTCATGGACCTGGGCCGTTGGAACAACTGGTCGACGGCAATTCGGACGGCAAGAGTTCGGAAGGCGAACAGGCATCGGATAGCGCGTCCGAATCGCTGGGCAAGTCGCTCGATGCGGGCCGCAGGAGCGCCAGCCAGGAACTCATGCCGGGCCTGACCCGGAATATGGGCCAGCATCCACATGCCGTTCCGCCCGCCGATGTCGATTATTCGAGCTGGGGTAATGAGGCGTTCTGGCTATGGTGACGCGGCTGCACGCCCTTGCATTGTCGCTCGCGCTTGCAGCCTGCGCGTTGGGATTGCCTGCGTCGGCAAACGATCTCGGCAAGAACCTGGCAGGAGATTCCTGCCGCAGCGCAGGTCCGCTTGATATCGGAAGCCCGGTAACGATCCGTTGCGGCGAGGCCGAAGTCGGCCAGGTGACGGCTTTTCAGCCGCCGCAGGACAAGACGCAATGGCACAATGCCCTGTCGCAACTGGCCCACACGCCGCGCCGGGATTTGAATTGCGAAGATCCGCAATGGACGGCCTCGGGGCGCGTTGCGCTGCGCATCTGCTCCCTGAAGAGCAACGGCTGGCCGCGCGTCATGCTGGCGGAGGAATCCGGCGGACGGTTCTATCTGGCAGACGGCACGCCTTCATCCTTGCCCGCCATTCGGGCTGCGATTGCACAGGCTTCGGGGGCGCAGACGCCGGATGAAGCCAAAGCCGTAACGGCGATCCTCGAGAAAAGACTTTCGGCAGACGCAGCGAGATCGTCCGCATCCGATTACGAAACCTACCGCAAGGCCATCGAAGCGGCACGCCTTGCCGGCGCGGCCGACAATTACGCGGTGGCGGAAGCGAATTATCGCCAGGCGCTGGGCATCGAACAGCGCCTGTTCGGCGAGAAATCCAGTGTGGTCGGGCAGACGCTTGCCGAACTCGCTTTGCAAGTGAGCAACCAGGGGCGCTTTGCGGATGCGGCAGCACTTTTCCGTCGCGCGGGGCCGCTGATCGAATCCTCTTCGGTCCCGGGCGTGCGCGCGCGTTACGATTCCTATCTTGCGCTCAATGCCGCCAACCAGCGCAACTATGCCGACGCGCTGAAATTCGCCCGCGCTGCCACGCAGGCGCGGCGGGCGGAAATCGCCGCGGCCAAGCAGTCGAATACCGCGCTGAGCGAAGGCATCGATCCCGTGCCGGTGAGCCAGGGCGAACTCGCACACGCGCTGCGCATCGAATCCGAGATGGCGCTGCGGCTCGGCGATCTCGCAAGCGCGCAAGCAACCGCCGAGGAAGCCTTGTGGATCGTCAGCGACGAACCGGGCCTTCCGCTGTGGTGGCGGGCGGATACGATTGCGCTTCTCGGCGAAGTCAACGAACGGCGCGGCCGCGTGGTCACCGCCGAACACGACATGATCGACGCACGCGATCTGAACGCCAAGCTGTTCGGACAAACGGCGCCCACCGCCCTTTCCGATCTCAAGCTCGGTGCGTTCTACATGCGCCAGCAGCTTTATCCCGCCGCACTCGACGCCTATCACGCGGCGCTGAAGATCGCCGCGTCCGATCCCGTCGCCCAAAGCCAGGTCACATCGGACGATATCGTTTTCTATACGGCCGCCGAGCTTGCAAGCGGCGATCCTGCGACGCGCGGAGCGAAGATTTTTGCCGCCAGCCAGCTTGTGAATTCCAGCGTTGCCGACCGCACCATCGCGAAAGTCGCGGCGCGCAGGGCGGCAAGCGACGCCGCGTTGTCCGAATTGATCGCCCAGGCCCAGCAGGCCGAGCACAATCGCGACATGGCGCGCATGCAGCTCGCCGCGGAATATGCCAAGCCCGACGACGAGCGCAGCCGCGAACGCGAGCGCACATTGGACGATGCCGCAAAGAAGGCCTCGGCGGACGCCGAAAGCCTGATGGCGAAAGTGAAACAGAGCTTTCCGCAATATGCCGAACTCGCCAATCCGGGTGCCGCCGACTTGGGCGCGGTTCAGAAGCAGTTGGGTGCCAACGAAGCGTTGATCGCCTTCGTGTTCGGACAGACGTCCGGATATGCGTTGCTGGTCCGCGCGCAAGGGTTCGATGCGGTGCCGCTTTCCATCGGCAATCGGGAATTGGCGGGTGACGTTGCCGATCTTCGCAAGGGGCTTGTGCCCGCTGTGGGAAGCCTGCCCGAGTTCAGCCTGAAGAATGCCTATGGGCTTTATCAGGCGCTTCTCGCACCGCTTGGCGACAAATTGAACGGCGTCGACCATCTCGTCATCGTGCCGAGTGGCGCGCTGACGAGCCTTCCATTGGCGCTACTGGTGACCGAGCAGCCGACAGGGCAGGATTATCGCAATGCTGCCTGGCTGGTGAGGCGTTATGCCTTGAGCAATGTCCCATCGCCGCGCGCGTTCCTCACTTTGGCCAATGCGAATGCGCATCACACAGCGACGCCGCGCCCGTTCCTCGGCCTTGGTGCGCCGGAATTCCAGGGACCGAACGGACCTGCGGGTGCTAAAGTCCTCTCCGATCTGACGGCTGCGTGCCGCGATGTGGGACCGGTGTCGCCCGATCTGCTGCGCGCCTTGCCGCCGCTTCCCGATACCGCGCATGAGGTGCGCACCGTCGGCGCGCATCTGGGTGGGCAGAACGCAGACATCCTTTTGGGCGTGCACGCGACGGAAGCCGAGTTTCGGGCGCAGCCGCTGGATCAGTTTGCGGTGATCTATTTTGCAACCCACGGCATTCTTCCCGGCGAACTCCATTGCGAAAGCGAACCTGCGCTCGCGCTGTCGCCGCCTGCGCAGAGCGCCGCGTCGACAGCGTCCGACGGCATGTTGCAGGCGAGCGAAATCGCCCAGTTGAAACTGAATGCCGATCTTGTGGTCCTGTCCGCCTGCAACACGGCGGAGACGGGCGAAGCGGTGGGAGGCAGCGCGCTCCAGGGCCTGTCGGACGCATTCTTCGCAGCGGGGGCGCACTCGGTTCTGGCCAGCCACTGGGAGGTGCCGTCGGCCGCGACCGAAACGCTGATGACGGGCCTGTTCGATTCCGCCAATCGCGCCCATGGGTTGGCGCAGGGATTGCGGCAATCGCAGCTTGCCTTGATCGCACGGCCCGGAACGGCCCATCCGTTCTACTGGGCAGCCTTCACCATCATTGGAGACGACGAAACCGCCGGGCAGTATGGTTCCGGCACGCAAATCAGCAGCGCGGGGCAACCATGAAAATCCATCGCACAGTTCTTGGCTTATTGTTTGGGTTGGTGCCGTTTGCCGGAGCCAACGCGGCGCAATATGTGGTCGCGGAGGCGCGTGGCATCGCCATTTCGGCGGGCACCGTGATCGATTCCTCGAAAACCATCGATCTGAAGCAGGGCCAACACCTGGTCCTGATCTCCACCACCGGTCAAACGCTTAAGCTCGACGGGCCCTATCACCGGGCGCCCGCAGCCGACCACGGCGTCGAATTGGCGGCGGCGTTCAGCGGGCTTCTGACGGAGCGCAAGGCGCGTACCTCCGAAATCGGTACGACGCGCAGCACCGCGCCAAGGCCCGACCTTCCGAAGCCCTGGCTGATCGATGCCAGCGCGCCCGGCAATGCGTGTCTGATGCAGAACGCAGCACCCGTTCTGTGGCGGCCGGAAGACAAGAAGGCGATCGATGTGGTGATCACACCGACCGACCGCAGCTGGAAGGCCGAAACGAAATGGCCCGCCGGCGAAGCCGACCTGAAGCTCAAGGAAGATCTGGGCGTTCACGGCGATGCGTCCTATTTCATCTCGTTGAACGGTTCGGAATCCGCGATCGCCATCGCCACCGTTCCGGCCTCGCTTACCAACGACCAGATGCGTGCGGCCTGGATGATCCAGAAGGGCTGCGACCGGCAGGCCGCGGCATTGATGCGTAAGCTCTGATGAATGTTGCTGTGACGCCGCGCGCGAGCAAAGTCGCGCGCGGTAAGAAGTTTTTATCCGTTCTCACGCTTTCGACGGTCGCCATTCTGTCGGCGCTGATCTCGTTCATTGCGGTCGAGCGGTTCGACGTGCTCACCAGCCTCGATAACGTCATACAGGATTGGGAAATCTCGCGGCTCATTCCGCCCAAGCCGATCTACAACGACATCGTGATCCTTGCGGTCAACGAAAACACGTTGCGGCAGTTTCAATACCGCTCGCCGCTGGATCGTGCATTTCTGAGCAAGGTTCTAAAGAGGGTTGCTGAAGGCAAGCCCAAGGCAATAGGCCTTGATTTCCTTTTCGACCAGCCGACCGAACCTGCGAAGGATGCCGAACTCAAGGCGACGCTCGCAGACCTGCCCGTGCCTTTGGTGGTCGCCTACACCGAAAATCCTTCCATCGTGACGCCGCCGCAGCTTGCCTATTTGCGCAGCTATGTGCCGTTGTCGCGTCGTGCAATGGCCAATGTGGCCAAAGACCAGCACGGCACGGCCAGACTTGTCTTTCCGGGAGAGAAGGATGCGGACGGACGTTATATCGTCGGATTCGACCATGCTCTGGCCGCGTATGCGGGCGTGAAGACGAACGCGGGCTTACAGCCTATCGTCTGGACTCGTCCGCCCGCCGGGGAGAAATCGGCTTTCCCGGAATTCGAGGCGCAAGCAGTCGATTTCTTCCCGCCGCAACTCTTCGCCAACAAGATCGTGCTGATCGGTTCGGACGAAAGTCTCGTGGACCGGCATCGCACCCCGTTCACGTCCGTTTCCGACAAGGGAACGTTGGCCGGCATCGTCATTCATGCTTATAGCGTGGCGACACTGCTGCATCCCCAACTTTCGCCCTACACCGGATGGGGCGTGAACATTGCAATCGCGGTATTGCTTTCCGTTCTCGGCGCGATATTGGGTCTGCTGACATTCAATCTCGTGCTCCGTGTTGCGGCGTTACTCGTCATATTGGCCGCCTTCTGGGTCGGCGGCGCGATGTTGTGCATGTACGCCAACACCATCATTGGTCTGCTCGCGCCCTCGATTGCCGCAATCGCCAGCTTCTCGATCATGGATTCCCTCAGTGGCCGCGATGCACGCAAGCAGCGGCAATTCATCCAGGGTGCGTTCTCGCGTTACGTCTCGCCAAAGGTTGTGGAAGCCCTCATCGCCGATCCGTCCCGCATGTCGCTGGAAGGCGAGCGGCGCGAGATGACCTATCTCTTCACCGACGTCGCCAATTTCACCACCATGGCGGAGAAGGTGGATTCCAAAGAACTGGCGCCGATGATCAACAGCTATTTCGAAGGCGTCACCTCCGTCGTGCTGCGTCACGGCGGCATGGTCGACAAATTCATCGGCGATGCCGTGTTCGCGATTTTCAACGCGCCTGTCGATCTTCCCGATCATGCCCAACATGCGGTGCAATGCGCGATGGAGATCGACGCGTTCTGCGAGGATTTCCGCAAGAAACGCAACGCCGAAGGCATCGATCTGGGCGTCACCCGCGTGGGCGTTCACACAGGCGCCGCCATCATCGGAAATTTCGGTTCGTCCTCGCGCTTCAATTACACCGCACAGGGCGATGCGGTGAATGTCGCGGCGCGGCTTGAGGGGCTGAACAAGCAGCTTGGCACGCGCGTCTGCGTCAGCGGCAATACCAAGGTGCTTTGCCCCGATATCGGCTTCCGGCCCATCGCGTCGGTGGTGTTGAAGGGTAAAGGCCTGCCGGTCGAGGTCTGGGAGCCCCTGCCCGACGGCGTGGTGACGGCCGCGAGACTCGAACGCTATCATGCCGCTTTCGGCAAATTGCGCGAAGCCCCGGAGGAGGCGCTTGCGCTGTTTGGCGAGTTGGATCAGGAATCGCCGGGCGATCCGTGCGTGCGCTTCCACCTGCGCCGCCTGCGCGAAGGATTAAAAGGCGTCGATCTCGTGATGACGGAGAAATAATGGTCGTTACAGCCATCGTCACGTTGCTGTTGTTGATGGTGCGGATCTTCGGCGAGCCGTTGATCCAGCACTACACGCCCGAGCACGTCGACCGGATCGAGCGTTTCGTCACCATCGCGCTGATCATCTGCATCGCCGTGTTCATCGACCGGCTGGGCCGGCGGTTCTATTGGGAAGGCCACGTCAAGCGCCGCCGCGGCCGCGAAACCCCGCGCCTGCTGCAGGATCTGGTGACCATCCTCATCGTGGCGATGAGTGTGGCCATCGGCTTGTGGTGGCAGGAAGGTCTCACGCTGACCGGCATCGCCGCGACCAGCATCGGCGTGGCGGCTGCCATCGGTGTGGCGTTGCAGCCCGATATCCAGGACGTGTTCTCGGGCCTGGCGATGAACTACGAGGACACTTGCCGCATCGGCGACTGGGTCACCATCCAGATACCGGACCAGCCCGACATTGTGGGGCGGGTGAGCGGGTTGAGCTGGCGCAGCACCTTCCTGACGCTGGAGGATGGATCGCGCGCCAGTGTGCCGAACCACATCTTCACCTCCAATCCGGTGCTGAACCATAGCCGTCCGCGCGGCGCCAAACAGCTTGAGGTGAAGGTGGGCGTCGACATTCGCGTACCGGCGGACCGCGTGGTGGACATGTTGCGCGGCGAAGCGTTCAAGGTCGCGCGCACAAACGGCCTTTCGCGCGAACCGGCGCCGGAAGTGTTGCTGACGGAGATCAATTCCGACGCCGGAATCTACACGGTGAGGTTCTGGTATTTTCCCGATCTCATCATGCCCGTACCGGCGAAGTCGATCGTGCTTCTGGCGCTGCAGAAAGTATTGCTGCAGCACGAACTGCCCATGCCCGTGACGCAAATTGAAATGACGCCCGCTCCCGAAGCAGCCGCCGTGCTGGGGCAGGGCGAAGTGCGCGATGCGCTTTCGCACGCCGATCTATTCCGCACCACGCTCGACGCGGAACAGCGCGAGATGCTGGCTGCATGTTGCAGACGGATGGAGATGGAGCCGGGAACGGTGCTGATGCGGCAGGGCGATCCGGCATCGGCGATGTATATCCTGCTCGAAGGCGCGGTCAGCGTCACCATCGCCACGCCGACAGGCGAACAGGAAGTCGCTGTCAGCGCGGCGGGCGACGTGGTGGGCGAGATGTCGTTGATGACGGGCGCGCCGCGCACGGCGACGGTCACCGCTCTCACCGGATTGCGCATCCTCGAAGTCGACAAGCAGGCGATCGAAAACCTGCTGAAAGCCTCCCCGAACCTGTTCCAGGAATTCAGCCGCGTGCTCGCGCAGCGTCAGACGGTCAATGCAGCAGCGGCAAATCGCAAAGAGGATGTCGAAGAAGTCGAAAGCGACATCCTGGCCAAGATGATGTCGTTCTTCTCACGCGCCTTCCGCGCCCGGCAGGCCGAAGGCCAGGCGACCGGATAGTCAGAACAGGTAAAGCGCCGCGGCGATCATCGCGATATAGGTTAGTTGGTGGATCAACTGGTCGCCGCCGAAGATGATCCAATACAACGTGTTCGTGTCGTTCAGGCGCAATTGCCTGTCCAGCCGCACCTTTCCCCAATCGGTGTGATAGTGGAAGGCGAATTCCAGCACCGGCAACAGGATCACGGGCAGCGGCGCGCGCGTCAGCACCAGCACCGCAGGCACCGAACCGAGCGCATGCAGCCCCGCATGCGTCAGCCCCGCCGGATGCAGATAGACTCCCTTGTTCCGGATCTGGTTCGAACTCTGAAGGGCGAAGTCGCACAGGAAATGCTTGATCTGGAAGATCAGCATCGACAGCAAAATCATCGCCACGGCGTTCCCCACCCATTTTCCCAGCGGCACCGGTTCGCGGCCGCTCGGTTAGAATTCGATATTAGCACAACGGGTTCCCTAAAGAAGCAAGTCGATCACACCCGCCACAATTCCCCCCGCAACTCGTTCAACTCCCAAAGCTCGCGGCGGCTGAAATGGAGGTGCCGCCGGATCGCCATCAATCCGGTTCGCCCGATGCGGCGTTCGAGTTCGAGCATCTGCCCGTAACGCTTTGCGTCCTCCGCCGAGATGGCGAAGCTCTCGCCCGTCTCGTGCGCAAGCGACATTTTCTCCGCCCGCAGCACGAGTTCGGTGTGGATTTGCATATAGGCGAACATGTCCTTGAGCCGTTCGGCCCCGAATTTGTCGGCGAGCGAGAGGAAAAGCTTTCCCGCTTCGTCATTGGCGAATTCGCCGCTTTTGATTTTTTCCAGAAGGTGCTGGTGGCTTTCATAATCCGACAGCAGCCATTGGTGCACCGAATGTTCGCTTTTGGTGAACAGGAAGAACAGCGAGAGCGGACAGGCGATCAAAAGGAAGAGTGTCGCGATCAGGGGCGAGCCGCCCAGCAGGTTGAACACCGCGTGCAGCAGGGCGGCGGCGATCAGCGCCGGAATGTAAGCGATGGCGATGGGCCTGACATGCCGCTCGATCAGGGCTTGCGTGATCATGGCGAACAGCGCGGTGGCGCCGCTGTGCATGATGGCGGTGCCGAAGCCGCGGATGATCCACACGCCCATATTGGCCTCGGGAAAGGCATAGAGCAGATAGATGTTCTCCACGAGCGCAAAACCCGCGCCGACGGCAAAGCCCATGATCGCCGCGTCGATCATAAAGCCGATGCGGTTGCCCGCGAAAAGATAGATCAGGACGAGAGCCTTGAGGCTTTCTTCCACGATGGGCGCTGCGAAATGGCTGTAGGCGGGGAAATCCAGATGCAGCGCGTCCATTGCCAGCGCGTTGATTTCGAGGCTGGCAAGACACAACACCGCGCCGCTCGTGATCGTGAGCAGGACTTCGCGAAAACTTACAAGGCTGTAACTGTCGAGATAGAGAAGCGTTCCGAACAGCGCGAGAACGGGCACAAGCGCAATAGGGGCTTCCAGCAACAGATGCGCGGTCATCGAGCGGCTACAGGATCTTCAGCGAGGCCAATATCTCATGGCGGGACTCTCCGCCGCCAAAGCCTTTCGCATAGCCGATGGAGAAAGTCATCGGCAGACGCACCGCGACCGAGAAATTGAAGTCGAGCTGGGCGCCCACGGTCTCGGAAGTGTGCCGGTCGCCCGAGCCGAGATTGGAGGCCAGAACGCCTGCGAAAACCGCGGGCCGGGCGGAACTGAGATAGAGCGCGGGCGAGCCCACATCGGCAAAGCGGATGGGCGGCAGATTCCATTCCGCGACCGAGCGGATGAAGGTGCGCGCGCTCAGCGCATCGATATCGAAGCCTGGGAAGCTTTCATATTCCCGGTAACGCTTCACCGCGCGGTCGTCGACATAGTTGTTGCCGAACGAACCGAAATAGAAGTCGCGCAGCGCGCTCTGGCGGTCGCCGCTGCCCGTGCCCGCCGCCGTATAGAGCCAGGCCGAGGAATGCTTCCACGGCAGCATGAAGCCGAAATCGAAGGTGGCGAGAACTTTCGGAAAGAACTCGGCGCGGGAATAATCGCCGAGGAAGGAAAGGCTCGTCTGGTAGCCTTCTTCGTGATCGACCGAACCAAGCGAGCCCGCAAGGTTGGTATAATTCAGTGAGATCTCCGTCGAAGCCAGGCTGCCTGCGCCCGCCCGCACATTCTGTTCGCCCGGCAACGTGTCGAGGCCGGAATAGAGACCCACATCGGCGCTGAACGAAAGCTGGCGCGGCGGATCGTAGATCAGGATGTCCTTGTAGCCGCCGAGCAATGCATCGCCTTTGCGGCTGCGCTCCACCGGCCCGAACAGGTCGTAGAAATCCGAACCGTTGTGCTTGTAGGTGACGTGCCAATAGAGCGTGTGGAACGAAACATCGGCATGAAACGTCTCGCCGGATTTCAGATCGCCGGCCGGCGAATAGGACACATTCGCCGAAAGCTGGTCGTACTGCATCGGATCTTCGAACAACACATACCATCCCAGCGCCGCATGGCTCTTGTATCCGGCGATCATGGGATAGGTCGCGCTCAACCGCATATTGTCCATCGGCAGATATTCGCCGCGGTTCGTGATCATGGAATCGATCGGAATTTTCGACGGCGATCCCACAGCCCAGCTTTTCACGATCGGATGCGCATCAGCCACTTCCGTACCGAGGAATTTGATGGTGCCCAGATCGTCCAGCGGTTTGGGGTCGATCTTCACCGGTGCAAAACCCTGGCCGGTGAATTCATAGACGATCAGCGAACCGTCCTTCATCGGAATGGGCCGGAAGAAGCCGGTCACCGCGTTGCTGACGGCCTCCACCTTCCCGGTCGCCAATTCCAGCCGATAGACATTGGAGACGCCGGTATAATAGGCCGTCGCATAGAGATATTTGCCGTCGGGCGAAAACGCGCTGCCTTCGGGAACGGAGCCTTCCAGTTTCAACGACGCCACTTCTTCGAGATTGCCGTTCAGCAAATCGGAAACGCGATAAACGCCGATGCGCTGATCGCCGTTGATTTCGCCCACCGATGCGGCAAGCAGCGTTCCGTCCGGCGAAATGTCGAGATCGAACAGGCTGTGCCCATAGGTGAAGGTGATGATCTGGTTCCAGATCTTGCGGTCGGCGGAGAGGCGAACCAGCGTGTCGAGGCCGTTGAGGTGGCGAATGCCCCAAAGTGTGTGGTCGGCCGGATTGACGACGAGATCGCCGACGCGTCCGTCCTCTATCAGCATTTTCGTTTCGCCCGTGGAAAGATTCAATTCCATCAGGTCGCGCTGGGCGTTGTTGTCGGTCGAATAATAGATCGTGTTGCTGTCGCGGTCGAAAGCGACCGAGGCGACCTTGTAAAGCTCCGGCCCCTTTACATTCGTGAGGCGGCGTTCTTCCCCGGTCTTGAGCGACAACTCGCCGATATGGGCAAACGCACCCGGATACCAGAAGCCGCCGATCAGGCTATCGGTTTTGGCATCGTAAAAGGTCCGCGACACCGAACCGAGCGCGGACTTCGAGAGCCGCTTCATCGGCGTCGTGGGATATTGCTGCACCTGCTTCAGGTTGGCGTGCTGGAAATCGTGCTCCCACGCGATCCAGTCAGCCCACGCATCGTCCAGCGATTTGCCGAACACATGCTCGAACTGCGTGGAATAATAGCGGTTGCTGTCCTTGCCGCGCTTCAGCCATTCAATGACCTTTTCCGGCGAATAGGTGAGCGCCAGATAGCTGAAGAAGCGCGTGCCGTAG
The DNA here is from genome assembly GCA_035545475.1 of Rhizomicrobium sp. Classification (GTDB taxonomy): domain Bacteria; phylum Pseudomonadota; class Alphaproteobacteria; order Micropepsales; family Micropepsaceae; genus Rhizomicrobium. Next base: position 10,641 of record DASZYI010000101.1, on the reverse strand, counting down.
AGATAATCGTTGGCGCCCACCTGGAAGTCGACCGTGTTGCCTTCCGATTGCAGGCCCAGCGGATCGTAGAAGCGCGCGTTGTCGCGCACCATCGCGCGGAACACCATCTCGTCGTAACCGCCCTGCGCACGGCCCAATCCGCCGCCCATCCATGTTTCCATGAACACGGCGCTGCCTTCGAGATACCAGCGCGGAACATTGGCGCGCGGTGTGGCGAGATAGTTGTAGAGAATGGTTTCGGGGTGATCGGTGGTCGGCAGCGGCTTGCCGTGAAAGAAGCTGCGCCACCACGCATCCTGATCGTTATAGACGTCCATCGTCGCGATGTGGACGAGTTCGTGATTCATCAGCGTGAAGAAGCGTTCGCCCGGACTGAAGGTCTCAAACGAAATGCTGATCGGCGCCACGTCGATGAACAGGGCGTTGTTCGGCGTGGCGCGCACAACCGCCTGCCCGCTGTCGGAAAGATCGCGCAGTTGCACGTTGGGTTTGTCCCACGGCGTCCAGTCGAATGTCTTTTCCTGAAAGCGGAACGAATTCTCGTAAGCCTGCGCGGCATAGGGCGTGAGATAGGTTTGCAGCGGATCGTAATAAAGAAGCAGCAGATCCTTGGTTTCGATCTTGCTCAATCCGACCGACTGAATGGATTCGGCGCAAGCTTGCGATACCGGCAGACAAAGCGCGGATAAGAGAAACAGCGCAACCTTGCGCATCCAAAAACCCCTCGACGGCACCGTCCGTCACTGCCCCATGGAAGTTGGCTACAAACCACCAAAGAAAACAACCACCGTGGAGACCACGGTGGTTGATGTTTCTACGCGAGTGAAAAGTTGCGTTACTGGGCGCGCATCGCGGCATTCTGCGAAGAACGCGATGCTGCTTGCGCCGCAGCCTGCGAAGCCGCCTGAGAGGCGGCACGCGACGCCGCATCCGCCGAGGCATGGGCCATCATACGGAAGGCCGCTTGCGAAGCCGTGTGGGCGGCGGCCTGAGCCGCGGCAGCCGACGCCGCCTGGGCGGCGGTGCGGGCAGCAGCGTTCGCGGCAGCCTTGGACGCAGCCTGTGCCGCCGTATGGGCGGCAGCCTGAGCCGCAGCAGCCGAAGCAGCCTGGACCGAGGTGCGGGACGCGGCGTCCAGCGCGCGGGCAGCAGCCTGCGAAGCAGCACGCGATGCGGCATCCGCCGAGGTATGGGCCATCATACGCAGGGCTGCTTGAGAGGCCGTGCGGGCCTCGGCCTGCGCCTTGGCAGCCGAAGCGGCCTGAGAGGCGGCGCGAGAAGCAGCATCGGCTGCCGAACGCATCGCGGCTTCCGCAGCGGCATGGGCTTCAGCCGCTGCCGTGGCGGCAGAGGCCGCTTGTGCGGCGGCGCGAGAAGCAGCTTCCGCGGCACCGCGCGAAGCGGCCTGCGCTTCCGCAGCCGAAGCAGCCTGAGACTGGGCCCGGGACTGAGCTTCCGCGGCCGCATGAGAAGCAGCGTCATTGGCGGCATGGCTGGCAGCCTGGTTGGCGGCGCGCGCTTCGGCCTGCGCCTTGGCGGCGGCGTCGGCCTTCATCGCGGCCTGAGCGGCTGCATGGGACGCGGCATCGGCGGCGGTACGAGATGCGGCCTGCGATTTGGCAAGGGCTTCAGCCTGCGCAACGGCTTTGGAGGCCGCAGCGGCGGCTGCGCGAGAAGCGGCGACATATTTCGCTTGTGCCTGGACCGACAGCGCAGCCTGGTTTGCAGCGCGCGAGGCGGCCTGCGCCGAAGCCTTGGACGCCGCATCGTTGGCGCCGCGGGCGGCAGCCTGCGCGGCCGCCTTGCTGGCGGCTTCGGCTTCCGCTGCCGAGGCAGCCTGGTTCTGCGCGCGCGAGGCGGCGTCGTTGGCGGCTCGGGCAGCAGCTTGCGACGAACTCCGCATCGCTGCCTCGGATTCCGCGGCGGAGGCAGCATCGGCAGATGTGCGCGACGCGGCCTGGGACGCCGTTTCCGACTGGCCCGAGATCTCCTGGAAGGAATCGGTCTGCATCATCAGCGCGGTGCTGTTGTCACCCAGCGCGACGTCGGCATCCGACACCTGCTTCGCCTGATAGCGGTGCGCGGGCACGATGGTGCCGGCCGTCTCACCGTTCTTCGGCGGATAATATTGTCCGACCCACAGCACAGCGGCTGCGATTGCCACAACGGAGACGCCGATCAACAGCTTCCGTTTGCTCTGAACTTGTTTGCTCATTTCATGCCCCGTTTAGGTTGACGTGAAGATGGGACTGCGGCCCCCCGGGGTCAATGAAGTTGATCACACCAAACACAGGTTGAAGCCGCCTTTATTGGGCGCGGCGAAGGCAGCGGCAATATCGGCCGGAGATCTAGCAAAAACAGATACTTGGAAGTCTAAGCAAAGCCGTGAAACGCAGCCTTGCGCAACAATCGGATAGTTCGAATGCACTACGAAAAAGTCGCTTTTACGGGCTTTGTGATGGAGATGTTCACGTTCTTGGACGGGAAGGGTGGACAAACCTGCTTCCGGTTCTGTTTTATGAGCCGCAACAACGGGCTAGAGCATTTTCCGCGGCTGTTTTGCGGATGCCGGGCCGGCGCGAGACATTAACCTTATGGACGATTCCAAAGCGAAGACAGGGGCCGATTCACGGTCGTCCAAGATTGTAGAGACGCTCGGCAAGAATGCCGTTTTGGGCGTGCTGTCGCTCGCGAGCCGCCAGGTGCTTGCCCGCAACGGTTCGCCCGTGGAGCTTACGAAAGGCGACGAACTTTTCCGCCGCGGCGACATTTCCGATGCCGCCTATGCGATCCTTGCGGGCGAAATCGAAGTCAGCCTTCCCGGCATGGATGGGCGCGATGTCTGGGTCGCGCGTCTGGGGGCGGGCACCGTTGTCGGCGAAATGGGATCGCTCGACGGCTCGCCGCGTTCGGCCGATGCACGCGCCACGCGCAAATGCGAACTGTGGAAAATCAATCGCACACTTATATTGGAAGCATTGCACAACGAGCCCAGCGCGGCGTTGGCTCTGCTTTCGGTGCTGGTGGGACGGTTGCGCGACACCGATGCGCTGGTCGAGCGCAATTCCTCCATGAGCCTGGGCAAACGGCTGGCGCGGCTGCTGCTCGATGAATCCGAAAAGGGCCGCATCATCTACAATCAGGCGGAACTCGCCCATTTGATCGGTGCGACGCGCGAAGCCGTCAACCGCAAATTGTCGAGCTGGCGCAAATCGAACTGGATCGAGATCACGCCGACCGGGCTCTATGTGCGCGATCGCGCAGCACTTTTGGTGCTTTGCAAGCGGATCGTGGACGCGTAGGCCGGGCGGCGTTGACGCTCCCGCGCGGGGTATCTACATCAAAGTCGATGCAACATTCCCGAACGACGAGGTATCCCCATGGCCGAAGCATTCATCATCGACGCCTGCCGCACGCCACGCGGCATAGGAAAAGTAGGAAAAGGCGCGCTTGCTGACATTCACCCGCAGCAACTGGCGTCGTCCGTTCTGTCGGCGCTTGCCAAGCGCAACGACATCAAGACCGCCGAAGTCGACGACATTATCTGGGGAACGTCCTCCCAGCGCGGCAAGCAGGGCGGCGATCTCGGCCGCATGGCCGCGCTCGATGCGGGTTACGACATCAAGGCGAGCGGCGTGACGCTCGACCGCTTCTGCGGTTCCGGCATCACCAGCGTCAATCTCGCCGCAGCCCAGATCATGTCCGGCATGGAAGATCTGGTCATCGCGGGCGGAACCGAGATGATGAGCTACACCGCGTCGAGCGCCGATCCGAAAGCACCGCCGATGATGGACAGCGGAAACCTGCACTTGCGCGCGCTGCATCCGCAATCGCACCAGGGCGTTTGCGCCGACGCGATTGCGACGCTTGAAGGCATCAGCCGCCAGGCGGTGGACGAACTCGCGCTCGTCAGCCAGCAACGCGCCGACGCCGCGATCAAGGGCGGGCATTTCAAGAAGAGCCTCGTGCCGGTCTATCGCGAAGACGGAACGCTCGCGCTCGATCACGAGGAATTTCCGCGCCCGCAAACCACGATGGAAGCGTTGTCGGCGTTGAAGCCGTCCTTCGCCGCAATGGCGGAATTTCCGCTCGACGACAAGGGCACGACCTATGGCGGATTGATCCGGCAGGTCTATCCCGATCTGAAGATCAACCACGTTCATCACGCGGGCAATTCTTCCGGCGTCGTCGATGGCGCGGCCGCCGTTCTTCTGGCGTCGGAAAAATACGCCAAGAAAAACGGCTGGAAGCCCCGCGCCCGCATCGTCGCCACCGCGAATATGGGCGACAGCCCCACCTTGATGCTCAACGCGCCGGTTCCCGCCGCGCGCAAGGTGCTGGAGAAGGCAGGGTTGACGCTGGATGACATCGACCTCTTCGAGATCAACGAAGCCTTCGCCGTGGTGGCGGAGAAATTCATCCGCGATCTGAAGCTCGACCGTTCGAAGGTGAATGTTAACGGCGGCGCGATGGCTCTCGGCCATCCCATCGGCGCCACCGGCTCCATCCTGATCGGAACCATCCTCGACGAGCTGGAACGGCGAGACCTCAAGCGGGGTCTGGTCACCATGTGCGCCGCGGGCGGCATGGCGCCGGCCATCATCATCGAGCGCGTCCAGTAAGGTAAAAAATCCGTTAACGAACACCGAAGATTCGTTTGTGACGCGCAATTTTCTTTGTTAATTTTCGGTTGCAACGGAGGGGCGCCACCCGCCCCTCCGCCATGTAACCGAGAGAACCATGACATTTCACAGCGCTATCGGCCGTTCGCTCGACATCGCGGACGTCAATCACTTCTGGAAGTTCGGCTATGTGAAGCTGCGCGGCTTCCTTTACGACCACGAACTGGATGACCTGCGCGACGCGATGGACGACGCGCTCTCCACGTATGAGGCGAGCCCGAACTTCTACAACGTCACCGCCATCGGCGACTCCATCTGGGGCAACGCCGAGGAGATCGACGGTGTCAGTTCCACTCAGCACGATGTGAACGCGCTCGGCAATTTCATGCGCGAATCCGGTTATCCGCGTCTTTTGGACAAGCCAAAGAATTCCATTCAGCGTGGCCGCTTCCTGGTCGATACCAGCGTGTGGCGCCGCGAACCGCGTCTTGCCAGCATCGCGCTGGAAGGCTCCATTCCCGCCGCCGCCGCGACATTGCTCGGCGTCAATCGCACGCGTTTCTTCGACGACCAATTGTTTGTGAAAGAGGGCGGGGCGGTCGACAAGGCGGCCTTCCATCAGGATCTGTCTTATTTCCATCTCGACGGCGAAATGGGTTGTGTCGCATGGATACCGCTCGACAGCGTGCGGCGCGGCGGCGGTTGCATGGGATATGTCCCCGGCTCGCACAGATGGGGCAAAACCTACAATCCGAACGTCTTCGTCAGCGAAATGCCGTCGCCCGGCAGCGCCAGCGACAACATGCCGTCCATCGATTCCGATCCCGAGAAATACAATGTCCGCTACATCGAAGCCGATCCTGGCGATGTGGTGATCCATCATTTCCAGACCATTCACGGCTCGGAAGGAAACACCACCGGCCGCATGCGGCGTGCGTTTTCATTGCGCTATTGCGATGCCGACATCCGTTATCGCATCCGTCCAGGCGCGCCGTTCCAGCCGATGCACCGGCAGGATTCCGTCGATGGCGATCCGCTCGACAATGACATTCATCCTATTGTCTGGAGCGCGCTCTAATTCGTCGTTGGCTTGTATGACGGGCCTCGAAGTCCAATATTAGCTGGACCGGTGAACCTGTGTGTTCGCCGGCCGCAATCTTTCAATGGAGGAACAGATGACTTTACGGCTTGGAAGCGTCGCGCCGGATTTCCGCGCGGAGACCACCGAGGGTCCAATCCAATTCCACCAATGGCTGGGAGATTCCTGGGGCGTGCTGTTTTCGCATCCGAAAGATTTCACGCCCGTCTGCACCACCGAACTCGGTTACATGGCGCGGATCAAACCGGAATTCGACAAGCGCAACGTCAAGATCATCGGCCTGTCCGTCGATCCCGTCGACCGCCATTCGGGTTGGGCGAACGACATCAAGGAAACGCAAGGCACCGCACCCAACTATCCGATCATCGGCGATCCCGATCTCACCGTCGCCAAGCTCTACGACATGCTGCCGGAAAGTGCGTCGGGCAATGCGAAAGACCGCACGCCCGCCGACAACCAGACGGTGCGCAACGTCTTCGTCATCGGCCCCGACAAGCAGATCAAATTGATCCTCGTCTATCCGATGTCGACAGGCCGCAACTTCGACGAAGTGCTGCGCGCCATCGACTCCATGCAGCTCACTGCGAAACACAAGGTCTCGACACCGGCAAACTGGCAACCCGGCGGCGACGTCATCATCTCGCCCGCGGTCTCCGAAGACGAAGCGAAGAAGATGTTCCCGCAAGGCTGGAAGACGCTCAAACCCTATCTGCGCGTCACCAGTCAGCCGAAATAACTCTCTCAACTATCCCAAATCGTCATCCCCCGGCTTGTCCGGGGGATCCATTTTCATGCAACAAAAGATTGCGTCATGCGGAGCCGCGGAGAACGCGGAGAAAGCAAGAACCCTCCGCGCCTTCCGCGTGCCCACCGCCTCTTGCCTCCCTCAACTGGTATGATAAGTTGACCAGATGGCCGCCCTCGAACCCGTCTCCCGCCAATCCCTGTCGGAATCCGTTTTCCTCCAGCTTCAGGACAAGATCGTTCGCGGCGAACTCGCGCCCGACAGCGCGCTGCCCTCCGAACGCGCGCTGAGCGAAGCGCTCGCCGTCAATCGCGGCGCCGTGCGCGAAGCCATCAAGCGGCTGCAACAGGCGGGCCTCGTCGCCGTCCGCCACGGCGGCAACCACACCATCCGCAACTACGAGGACGAAGCGGGCCTCGAATTGCTGCCTTCGCTTCTGGTCGATGCAACGGGCCGCCTCGATGTCGATGTGCTGCGTTCCATCATGGCCATGCGTTCCGCGCTCGCCCCTGAAATCGCAGCCGCAGCGGCAGAGAAGGGCGGCGCAACCCTCGCGGCGAAACTCGAAGCCCTGCTCGAAAAGATGCGCCGCTCCGAACGCGATCTTCCGCAACTGCAATCGCTGGTCTTCGATTTCTGGAAAATGCTGGTGGTGGGAAGCGGCAATATCGCGTTCCGTCTTGCCTTCAACTCCATGACCAAAACCTATGTGCAGGCGTGGGACGCAATGCGCGCGCCGCTTGAGCCGGAATTGCGCGACATCCGCAATTTGCGCGCCATTGCGGCTGCGGTTCGCGCGCGCGATGCGAAGTCCGCGCGCACCGCCGCGCGCCGTCACATCGAAATCGGCCGCGCCGCCATGGACAAGGCGCTGAGGGGGTACAAATGAAAATCGACGATGGCGTGATGATCGCGGCCGCCGACACCGCAAAGAACAATCCCGCGTCACCGCCCGAACGGCTGCCGCGCGACCGCGAGGCCGCGATCAAGCTGTTCGTCTCGCACAGCAGCCCACAACTCATCGCGCTCGCCGTGTTGCTCGCGGTGATCGCGCGCGTCGCCATCGGCCACTTCACCTGGGTCGATGCCGTGGTCGCGCTGGCCGCATGGGCCTATTTCCCGATCAACGAATGGCTGATCCACGTCTTCATGCTGCATTACCGCCCGCGCAGGATTTTCGGCCGCACCATCGATTTCCATCTGCCCAAAACGCATCGCTGGCATCACGCCGAACCGTGGAACACGGAGTGGATCTTTATCCCGCGCCATGTGCATCGTCTCGTCTTCCCGCTGATCGCGCTGATTGTGGTGCTCGCAGGCTCGTGGCGCGGCCCGGTCCTCAGCTATTTCACGGTCTACCTGCTGCTCGGCCTGCATTACGAATGGGTGCATTACCTCGCCCACATCCCGTGGTGCCCCGACATCGCCTATTACAAGCGCCGCGTGCGCGAACATCGCTGGCATCATTTCCGCAACGAGAATTATTGGTGGGGCGTGTCGATGGGTTCCGGCGACCGCATCTTCCGCACAGCACCCGCCGTCGAAGAAACCGGCCGCTCCGGCACCGCCGCCACACTCGGCATGGGCAAAGGCGCCGTGTCCTCCGCGTCTCCGCGTGAAACCTGACTTTACTCTGCGGCCATTTCCGGCGGCTCGCCGGAAGCTTTCGCGCTTGCCTGAAACGATCGAAGCTTGCCCTGGCCAGCGGGCGTGATGGAATATTGCGCGCCTTGTGCGGTCGAGCGCACCATCTTCAACAGCCCACGCTGCGCCAGCCGGTCTGCGATGTGGCGAAAGCGGTAATTCGCAACCGATAATTCGCGCGGAAGCGCGTTGAGTGCCCCTTGCAGAACAATTTGTTCCCGGTAGTCCACTTGCGCCGCCCTTGATCGGCCAATCTTTGCAACGCGCGAACAGCTTATTCGATCCGGCTTTGCGGAGAAAATATAATTTTGCACGACATCAAACCCGGCCTACGAGCGAGGTCTGGACAAAAACGTCCGCAGATTTTCTTCCACCGCCGGCCATTCCTCCGCCACGATGGAATAGCGCACCGAATTGCGCACCGTGCCATCGCGGCCCGGCCTGTCGGCGCGGCGAACGCCTTCGAACTTCGCGCCCAGCCGCGCAATGGCGTTGCGCGAACGCGTGTTGCGCTCGTCCGTTTCGAAATGCACCCGATGCACGCGCCACGTTTCGAAGGCATGCCGCAGCATCAAAAGCTTGGCTTCGGTGTTGCAGCGCGTCCGCTGGGCGGCTTGCGACAGCCAGGTGCCACCGATCTCCACCGCATCGGGCGTCGTGCGCCCGGCTTGGGCGTGACCTTCCGGCCATTCCCAGAACTCGATCCGGAAATAGCTCGTCCAACCCACAACCTCGCCCCGAAACACGGTGACGAACGGATAGCGCGAGCCCTCCCGGCGCTGCTGAAGCGCCCTGTCGATCATGGCGCGCGTTTCGGCCACGCCATCCGGCACCCAGGTCCATTCAAACGTCTCGCGCGATTGCGCAGCGGCCGCCGCGAGCGCCCCGGCATCGCCGGGCGTCAGCGGGCGGAGAAGAACGTCGTCACCTTGAAGCGTAAAATCAGTCAGCAGCATGAGGCCACCATGCCTCAATCGGTTTTCCCGGCGAACTGCAAAACCGGAATAGCGGGTGTGCGCATACCCACTTACCGCGCAATTCACTTACCGCCCCCTACGCGGGGCGGTCGACGCGAAGCGGCGGGTGGGGGGGCGCTAGACCCCGTTCAACTCCAACCCCTTCAGCCCGCCATCCGCGCGCCAATCCTCAAGGATCTTCACAAACGCAATCGGCCCCGCGCCATATGGCCCGTTGCGCGCCGCGCGTTCCGAAAGCTTGCCTTCGTTGTTGTAGTAGCCCGGCGTGCATTCCTCGAAAAACTTCTGCCGCAGGATCGCCAGCGACTCGATGGTCCGCACCCAATCCTTTTCCGCGTCTTCGGCGGCTTCGATGGTGCGCACCTGCCGTTCGCCGCAGGTTTTCACGATATAGGCGATGTGCTTGCTCTGCTCGTTCAGCATGTGCGGAAAGTTCGCCGTGAATCCAGATTGCGAATTGCTGACGATGAAGCAGTTGGGAAAGCCGCGCGAATGCAACCCGTGCAGCGTGGAAACGCCGTCTTGCCATTTCTCGCTCAATGAAATCCCGTCGCGCCCATAGAGTTCATAGCCCGAACGGCGCGTGTAGCTGGTCCCGACTTCGAACCCCGTGGCATAGATCAAACAATCGATCTCATATTCCTTGCCATTGGCGACGATGCCCTTTTCGGTGATGCGCTCCACGCCTTTGCCGGCGGTATCCACCAGCGTCACGTTCGGCCGATTGAACGTCTCAAGATATTCGTCGTGGAAACAGGGCCGCTTGCAGAACTGGTTGTAATAAGGCTTCAGCGCTTCCGCCGCCGCCCTGTCCTTCACGATGGCATCCACGCGCGCACGCACCTGTTCCATCTTCTTGAAATCGGCAAGCTGCATCAGCGTGGCCGCGTCTTCGGGCGGGGCGCCGTCGGCCTGCCGCTTGCGCGCCAGAAACAGGATGTTGCCGATGATGTCGGTCCACCCGTCATTGACGAGATCTTCCTCCTGAAAGCCGCCCGAAACGAGGATGTTGAAATTGTTCATCCTCTTCTGTTGCCAGCCGGGCTCCAGACTCTTCGCCCAGTCCGGATCGGTCGGCCTGTTGTTGCGCACATCGATGGAAGATGGCGTGCGCTGGAAGACGTAAAGCTCTTTCGCGTGCGCGCCCAGATGCGGCACGCATTGCACCGCCGTTGCGCCCGTTCCGATGATGCCGACGCGCTTGTCGGCGAGCTTGGTCAGTCCGCCCTGCGAGGTGCCGCCGGTGTAATCGTAATCCCAGCGGCTGGTATGGAACGAATGACCCTTGAAATCGTCGATGCCCGGAATTCCCGGCAGTTTCGGGCGATGCAGCGGCCCGTTCGCCATCACCACGAAGCGCGCCTTCATCGCATCGCCGCGATTGGTATGCACGATCCAGCGCGAGGACGTTTCGTCCCAGCGCATCTCCGTCACCTTCGTCTGGAAGCAGGCATTGCGATAGAGATCGAACTTCTTTCCGATCGCGCGGCTGTGCGCGAGGATTTCCGGCGCGCGCGAATACTTCTCGACCGGCATGTAACCGATCTCTTCGAG
>DASZYI010000100.1:0-22424 GCA_035545475.1 Rhizomicrobium sp. | reverse complement strand
GCCGAAGCTCTTTTCGATGACGACGTTGCGGCCCTTCGGACCCAGCGTCACCTTCACGGCATCGGCGAGGATGTCGACGCCGCGCAGCATCCGCTCGCGCGCATCGGCACCGAATTTAACGTCTTTGGCTGCCATGTGTGTGTCTCCTGAAACTCTGTGTACGGATTAAGCGGCCTTCTTCGACGGCGAGCTCTTGCGGCCTTCGAGAATGCCCATGATGTCGGACTCCTTCATGATCAGGAGTTCCTGGCCGTCGATCTTCACTTCGGTGCCCGACCATTTGCCGAACAGAACGAAGTCGCCGACCTTCACTTCGGGGGCAACGCGTTTGCCGTTTTCATCCAGCGCACCCGGACCCACGGAGATCACTTCGCCTTCCTGCGGCTTCTCCTGGGCGGTTTCGGGGATGATGATGCCGCCGGGGGTCTTCTGATCCTCCTGGACGCGGCGGACGACCACGCGGTCGCCAAGCGGGCGGAATTTCATGGGGAGTTGCTCCTCAAAAGTTTATACCTTGCAAGTACTTGTGGGATTCTGACCCGGAAGGGCCAGATGTGGCAGCACTCCCGATCGGAGAGTGCTAGCCGTCGCGCGGTACTTAGTGAGAGGCCCCGGAAGCGTCAAGCCTCATGCGGCGAGATTGTCGCGGTCCGCCCGGCAATTTCACCCAACTGTCACCCCTTTGGGGGCGATGTGCGACTGACAGAAAATCACGCTAAGAACGAGCCATGACAGACACTCAAATCCCCGAAGGTTTTGCCCCCTTCAAACTCGCCCTCGGCTTCCTGGATGTGAACGGCCCGCTCTACGGCAAATGGACCGGCGAGCATCTGCTCCTCGGCTTCCGGGTGGAAAAGCGCCACTGCAATCCCGGCATGGTCTGCCATGGCGGCATGATGGCCACCTTCGCCGACATGCTCCTGCCCATCGCCGCTCGTTTCCAGAGCCAGGTCGACATGGGCTTCCTGCCCACGGTGAACCTGACCTGCGATTACCTCGCGCCCGTGCCGCTGGGCGCATGGGTCGAAGGCCGCGCCGAACCGATCAAGACCACCAGGAACCTGCTGTTCGCCCAGGGTGTGGCCACCGCCGACGGCCAACCCGTGCTGCGCGCCAATGGCATCTTCAAGATCACCTCGCGCGGCTCGGTCAAAGCCGGCGACATCTCCGTGGACGCGCTGTTCGGTTTCCAGAAATAAGATTTACCTCCCCCTTTGTGGGGAGGTCGAAATTTGCATCAGCAAATTTCGGGTGGGGGGCCGAAGTACATCGCACGCACCGTCCCCCACCCGAAAAATCCTCGCTACGCTCGGATTTGTTCGACCTCCCCACAAGGGGGGAGGTAAGATCAATGCGCTGGTAAGGGCCCGCGCATGTCGAAGTTCGAAGGTTTCCCGAAAGATTTCTACGCCTTCTTCCGCGACCTGAAGGCGCACAACAATCGCGAATGGTTCGAAGACAACAAGCAGCGTTTCCGCGACAGCGTGCAAGCGCCGATGAGTTCGTTCATCGAAGCCATGGCGCCGGAGCTGAAAAAGATCTCCAAACATTTCACCGCCGACCCGCGGCCGAACGGCGGCTCGATGTTCCGCATCTATCGCGACGTGCGTTTCTCCAAAGACAAGCGCCCATACAAGGAGCACGCCGCCTGCCACTTCCGCCACGTCACCGCGAAGGATGCGCACGCGCCCGGCTTCTACATGCATTTCGCGCCGGATGAAGTTTTCTTCGGCGGCGGTTCATGGATGCCGCCTTCGGATTCGCTGGCGCACATCCGCCAGGCCATCGCCGCCAAACCCGCGCTCTGGACGAAAGTGAAAACCGACAAGGCGTTTGCCAAAGCCTTCGGCGGCGTTCAGGGCGAAGCGCTCTCGCGTCCGCCGCGCGGCTTCGCATCGGATCACCCGCAGATCGAGGACATAAAGAAGAAAAGCTTCTTTGCCCTGCGCGATGCCGATACCAGGCTCACCCAGCATCCCAAGCTGGTGGGCGAGGTCGCCAACACTTTCAAATCCGCAAGCCCGCTGATGAAATTCATCTGCAACGCGCTGGCGGTGCCATATTAAATTCCGGCAAATGGCCAGCCGCCGCGCGATTTGGTAAACACTGCTTCGCAATTCGCTTCGCGGGGAGTGCCATGTGGAGATGGGTTCTGGGTGTGGGTACGGTGGCGCTGGCGGCGACGCCTGCGGTCGCGCAACTGAGCGACGACTGGAGCGGGCCCTATGTCGGCATCCTCGGCGGCCTCGACTGGAGTTCGGCCAAGGGCGATTACACCGGCGCCAGCGGCGGAGGAGGCGAGGGCGGTGAAGGCGGGCCGCCGCCGGTCGTGCATTACGATTTCAACGCGAAGGACACCGATCTCTCTTTCGGCGGCACGCTCGGATTCAATTTCCAGATGGGCCCCGTCGTGTTCGGCCCCGAAGGCGATTTCATGTTGGTCACCGGCAACGGTGCACGCGTTGCCGATCCCGGCGGTTCGGGCCATTACGACCGCATCGACAATCAGTGGCTCGCGCATTTGCGCGGCCGCGTAGGTTTCGATCTCGGCGGCATCCTTGCCTATGTGGCGGGCGGCGGCGCGTTCGCGAACATCCAGGCGCAGCATTTCTCGCCTGACAACGGCGGTCAACGCTTCAGCGAAACTTCGGTGCGCAGCGGTTACAGCCTCGGCGGCGGCGTCGAAGGAAATCTCGGCCAGGGCTGGGGCTGGCGCATCGAATATCTGCGCGATCACATCGGCAATCACGATTACGATTTCGTGCCGGGCGTGCACTACTCGGATTCCGACTTCACCGCCAACAGCATCCGCATCGGCATCATCTGGCGGCCTTGATAAAGTAAGGCCGAGCGAAAACTTACCTCCCCCTACGCGGGGAGGTCGACATCGCGGCACGCGATGGCGGGTGGGGCTGCTGCTGCGAAGGCGCTGCAGTAGAATAGCCCTATGAATATGCCTAACGCCGCTTAACCACGACGCGTTTCAACGCTTCCGTAACGCGCGCTGCACTATCCCATCCGCCGTGGTGTGGGGCGCAATGCGTTGGCTGATATCGTTTCCTTCCGTCGCCGGTCCAAGGCGTGGCGCAAATCGAGCGCGCTGTGGTCGCGATGGAGCTACCTTCCATGGCAGCCACTTGCGGCGCTGATCCTGATCGCGGCGACATTCGTCTCGATACAGTTCGTCCGTTCGAGCACGCATGAACTTTCCGACGAGTTGACAAACTCGGCTATCAACGAGGCTGTGGATGCTCGCCAGAATATGGCGGCAAGCTCCCAGCGGACCGATGAGGATGCTGCGCAACCACCCGTCGAAGTCGACCGCTCCGCGCCCGGGGATTCCTACCGCCAGTCCGCCGTGACGAATGTCGCTATGCCGCTTTGCAGCGGCTGGCCGCGCGTGAATTGCGTCATCGATGGCGACACCATCTGGTATCGGGGCGAGAAAATCCGCATCGCCGACATCAACGCGCCCGAAACGCACGATCCGCATTGCACTTACGAAGCCGATCTCGGCCGCCGCGCGACCGATCGCTTGATACAGTTGCTGAATGCGGGCCCATTCGAAATCGTGTCCGCCGGCGACCGCGATGAAGACAGATATGGCCGCAAATTGCGCTTCATCGAACGAAACGGACATTCGCTGGGCCAGACACTTGTCAGCGAAGGTCTGGCCGAACGCTGGCAAGGCTATCGCCGCAACTGGTGCATCTAACATTCCCTCCGGTCGCGCTTTTTTGCGCGATCCGGGGGACCCAATTATGCGTGCGCAGAAGAAAATAGGTCGCCCGGATAAACCGGGCGATGACGAAACGATTTAAATGCGGTGCTCTCTATTTCTCCGCCGCCACGCGCCAGACAGAATTCCCCGTATCGTCCGCCACCAGCAGCGCACCGTCCGCCGCCACCGCAACACCAACGGGCCGTCCATACGCCGTGCCGTCTTCCGGCAGGAAGCCGGTCAGGAAATCCCGCGGCAATCCGCTCGGCATGCCGTTCCTGAACGGCACGAACACGACCTTGTATCCCACATAAGGCGAACGGTTCCACGAACCGTGTTCGCCGATGAAGGCGCCGCCGCGATAGGCTTGCGGAAATGCGTTTGCCGTATAGAACGCCAATCCCAATGCCGCCACATGCGCGCCCAGCGCGTAATCCGGCGTCTTGGCTTTGGCCACCATGGACGGGCGTTGCGGCTGGACGCGCTCATCGACATGCTGGCCCCAATACGACCACGGCCAGCCGTAGAAATCGCCGTCGCGCACGCGCGTCAGGAAATCCGGCACCAGATCGTCGCCCAGGAAATCGCGCTCGTTCGACACCGTCCACAACTGCCCGCTCTGCGGTTCGTAGGCCAGCCCGTTCGGATTGCGAATGCCCGACGCATACACGCGCAGGCCCGAACCATCCGGGTTCATCTCCAGAATGTTCGCGCGAAGTTTCTCGTTCTCCATGCCGTGTTCGCCGGCATTGCTGCCCGAGCCGACCGTGACATAGATCTTCTTGCCGTCTGCGCGCGCGAATAAATTGCGCGTCCAGTGGTTGTTGTACCCGCCGACAGGCAGCGAGAGAATTTTCTTCCCCTTGCCCGTAATATGGGTTTGCCCGTCGCGATAGGGATAGACGCGCACGCTGCCCGTATCGGCGACGTAGAATTTCCCGTCCAGCACCAGCATCCCGAATGGCCGGTCGAGGTCGCGATCGAGAAAGGCCGACACATGGTCCACCTTGCCGTCACGGTTGGAATCGCGCAGCAGCGTGATCTTGTTGGGGCTCGGACGGATGACGCCGGTGTGGCGTTCCAGGAAATAATGGATGCGGTCCTCCATCGATCTGGAGGGCGTCTTGATGGTGCTCGATTGCGCCACCAGCACGTCGCCGTTCGGCAGCACATAAAGCCAGCGCGGATGGTCGATCCCCGCATAGCGCGTCACCGCAAATCCCTTGGGGGCCTGCGGGGTCTTGCCGTTCGGCCAGGCTTCATGGGTCGCGAAATGCAGCGAGGGAAAGATCCCGGTATAGGGCGGCGAAATTCTGGGGTTCGGTCCGGTGCTGAAGGAGGGCGTGGAGCCGGACCCGCCCGCAAGCAGGCCGGCCACAAGCAGACCCGCCATGCGAACAAGGTGTCGTGCCACGGTGTGTTGCCCCTAGTATGATCGGCGCACTTCGGACGGCGAGACTAACCCGATGGCCAGCAGGCTGACAGAGGAAGAACGCGAGGCGCTCCGCGCGCGACGGCCGCACCCGCGCTGGCGCATCGTGCGCGACGTCGCCGTGCTGCAACTTAAGCTTTTGATCGGCAACGTCCACAATTTGCTTCTGATGCCGGTCTGCCTGTTCGCCGCCGCCCTCGATATCCTGTTCAAGAATCGCCGCGACGAAGCATTGCTCTACAAGACGCTCGCCTGGGCGCGGCATTTCGAGGAGCGCATCGGTCTCTACAGCGCGCTTCGCGAAGACCGCCACAATCCGCCCGAAAAATACAGCATCGACGCGCTGATCGCGCGCGTGGAAAACGCCATCAAGCAGGACTACGAACGCGGCGGCACAACCGCAAGCATGAAAGCCGCCGCCGACAAGGCACTCGACCGCGTGGCCGCGAAGGCGCGGTTGCGCATCAAGCAGCAACCCAACACAGAAGCGGAATGATTTTCTTACCTCCCCACAAGGGGCAGGTGAGCAAGCTAAACCGCCACCGCCTTCATGCTCATCACGTCGAGCATGAAACTCCCATCGGCTTCGATGGCGAAATGCTTCAGCACTTCCTCGCTCATGTCTTTCTGCAACGCGCGAATGGCATCGGCATAGACGGGCGGTGTCTGCATGCGCGCGATCCAGGTCGCGAAATCGAGGCGTATCCTGCGTTCGGTCGCGGGCGCGGGTTCGAAGCCTGCCTCGCGCGCCATCTCGGTCCATTCCGCGACGGAATAATCCCGCACATGGCTGGGGTCGCGCAGCATTTCGATCGTTTGCAAAAACGTATCGAGCAGCGGATTGGGCGGCGGCACCGCATCCATGAACATTGCGGCCGCGCCTTTTTTGGCCACGCGCCGCGCCTCGCGCAACCCGGCGCGGATATCGTGCCAGTGATGGGCGCTGAACCGGGTGACGACAAAATCGAAACGCGCATCGGCGAATGGAAGTTTTTCCACCGTTCCCTGCTGCGTCTTGAGATTGGCGAGCCCGCGATTGCCCGCTTCCTGCGCCACCGCCGAAAGCATCTCCGCCGAAAGATCGTAAGCTGTAATCTCGCCCACATGCGGCGCAATCGCGAAGCTCGCATGGCCGCCGCCGCAGCCGAGATCGAGCGCGTGCGCGAATTTGTTGACGCTAGCAAATTCCGCAAGCTCTTGCAGGTCTTCGCCTTGTGCATGCACCGCGCTCTGCACATAAGCCGCGGCGCGCGGACTGAACTGTTTGCTGACCAGGTTGTGAACGGTGTTGCTCATCATTTTGCCAGATAGGCCTCCAACACGTTGACGGTGTTTTCCGCCAACGCGTCGAGATTGTAACCGCCTTCGAACACGAACAAAGTCGGTTTGCCTGTCTGTTTCAGCATGTCGCCCATGCGTTTGTAATCTTCGCTGCGCAGTTTGAAGCGGCAGATCGGATCGCCCTCGAATGTGTCCAGCCCCAACGAAACCAAAACCACATCCGGCCCGAACGCCTTCACCCGCGCAATCGCCGCACTCAACGCCTGCGAATAGGCCGCCCAATCGGTCTTGCGCGGCAACGGCATGTTGACGTTCGCATCTTCGCCCGCGCCTTCGCCGCGCTCATCGGCAAAACCCAAAAAGTGCGGATAGGCGAAAGACGGATCGGCATGGATGGAAACAAACAGCACATCCGAACGGTTGTAGAAAATCGCCTGTGTGCCGTTCCCGTGATGATAGTCGACATCCAGAATGGCAGGCCGCAAACCCTGATCCACAAACCACTGCGCCGCAATCGCGACATTGTTGAGATAGCAATAGCCGCCGTAAAGATCGGCGCTCGCATGATGTCCCGGCGGCCGCGCCAGCGCGAACGCACTTTGCGCCCCCTGATGAATGTCGCGCGCCGCCGACAACGCCACATTGGCGGCATTGCGCGCGGCTTCCCATGTGCCGCGCAAAATCGGCGTCGCCGTATCGAAGGTGTAAGAACCAAGCCGCGCCTCGATATGCCCGCGCAACTGCGTGCGAAGCCCGCGCGCAGGCCATGCCGAAGGCACTGCCGCCGCATCGGGATCGCGATAGCGCTTCACCCATTCGTCATGCGCTTCGGTAAGGAACGAAACGAACTCCGCATCGTGAATGCGCACCAAGGGCGCATTGCCGAATTCCGCAGGCGGCAAAACCGGCCCAAGTTTGCGTTCCTCTATCCGCGCCCGCACGCGCTCGGCGCGTTCGGGAATCTCGACGGCGGGCGTCAGCTTACCGCCTTCGAATTCCTGCTGCGGCGCATGTCCCAGATGCGCGGGCGAATAATAGGTCTGCAAGCGCGATCCTCGAATTGGTCCGCAACAATAGGCTGGCGGCGCGCCACTGCGAAAGGCGAAACTATCCGGCACTCAGCAAAATGGCGCCCGCGGCAATCGCGCCCGCCGCCAGCCAGCGGCGAAGGGTCATCCGCTCGCCCAGGAAATGCATGGCCAGTCCCGTCCCGAACAGCACGCTGGTCTCGCGCAGCGCCGCCAACTGCGCCGTGGCCCCGAAGCGATAAGCCAGCATCGCCGAGCCATAGGTCGTGATGGAAAGGAATCCGAGCAGCACACCCAGCTTCCATTGCCGCCGCGCCTCGATCACCACCGCCCGCCCGCGAATGCCGGGTGCCGTCACCAGCACGCAAAATCCATGCGCCACAAAGAACCACAAAACATAGGTGAAAGGATCGCCGACCGAGCGCACGCCCGATGCGTCGATCAGGGTGTAGCAGCCAATGGTCAAACCGGTCGCGAGCGCAAATCCCAATCCGCGCATCGCGCCTTCGCTCGCCCGATGCGAAAGCCCAATGGCAATCACCCCGCCGCAAACAAACACGATCCCCAGCAACTCCGCGGCTGGCGCGCGTTCGCCCAAAATAAAAATCGCGCCCAGCGCCGTGAACAACGGCCCCGTCCCGCGCGCGACGGGATAAACCGCCGAAAACGCCGCGTTCTCATAAGAAAGAACGAGAAACAATTCGTAGATCGCATGCACAAACGCCGTGCCCACGAGAAACCATATCGCGGCCCCGCTCGGCAGCGGCACGAAGAACAGGGCAGGGGCGACGATGATCGCCGAAAACACCCCGATCAAAAGCCGCATCGCATATTTGTCGTCCGCCCGCTTCGTCAGAATGTTGACGATCGCGTGGACAACGGCGGAGAGGAGAATCAGGAAGAGGGCGAGCATGTGGAGGAGAAACTAGCCACTTACCTCCCCTTTGGGGAGGTCGGGCGCGTGCATCGGCACGCGACCGGGCGGGGCCTTCACGCACGGTATTCGTTGCCCGTCCCCCCCGCCGTCGCTTCGCGCCGTCGACCTCCCCGCAAGGGGGAGGTAAGAAGAGGGCAGCGATATAGAGAGAGCATGTTGCAATGAGCTATCTGAATTCGGACCTCATCGGCGTCCCCGGCGGCCGCGCGAAAATCCAGACGCCCGCACTCGTCGTCGATCTCGACATCCTCGAACGCAACATCGCGCGCATGGCCGAGCACGCGAAGAAGCACAATATCGCGCTGCGCCCGCACGCCAAGACTCACAAATCCGTCGAAATCGCCAAGCGTCAGCTCGCGGCAGGCGCGCTCGGAATCTGTTGCGCGAAACTGGGCGAGGCCGAAGCGCTCGCCGCAGGCGGCATCGAGTCCATTCTTCTTACATCGCCGGTCGTGACCGATGCGGGCATCGCGCGCGTGATGGTTTTGAACCAGAAGATGCGCGAGTTGATCGCCACTTGCGACAACGCTGAAATTGCGAAACAGCTCGCCGACGCCACAAAAGCCAGCGGCAAGAAGCTGAAAATCTTCGTCGACATCGACCCCGGCCTAGGCCGCACCGGCATCCGTCCGGGCGAAGGTGCCGTCGCATTGATCGAACAGGTCGCCAACGCGCCGAGTTTGGAATTCGCAGGCCTGCAATGTTATGCGGGCCAAGTGCAGCATATGGAATCGCCAAACGAACGCCGCGCGCGTTCGCTGGAAGCACTGAAAGATCTGGGCGAATTGCGCGATGCGCTCAAAGCCAAAGGCATCGCGGTGCAAACGCTTTCCGGCGGCGGCACCGGCACCTTCGACATCGATCCCGATGCGCGCGTGCTCACCGAATTGCAGGTCGGTTCCTACGTCTTCATGGACCGCCAATATAATGACGTGTGGGAAAAGCCCGGCGACCGCCCGCCATTCGATGTTTCTCTTTCGGTGCAAACCACCGTCGTCAGCGCCAATCGCGACAGCCTTGCCACCACAGATGCAGGGCTGAAGGCGTTTGCAACCGATGCGGAAGCGCCGAAGATTCTTTCGGGTGCGCCGGAAGGCGCCAATTATTTCTTCTTTGGCGACGAACAGGGCGGCGTTTTTTATCCGCCGGGCGCAAGCAAATTAAGGCCGAAAGATGTCCTGAGTTGCGTCGTTCCGCACTGCGATCCCACCGTCAATTTATATGATTGCTACCACGCCGTGCGCGGCGACATTTTGGAAGCCATCTGGCCCATCGATGCACGCGGACGTTCCGCATAACCAAATGACTCCGCGTCCTGCGCGTCTCCGCGTGACATCTCCTTTGTTCCTCACAGGTTCCCCGGAACGACACGAACCCTGAAGGCATTGTTCATACTGGGTTCAGCCGCCTTTTGCGATTTTCGCAAATCACAGGGCTGGCAGTTCGGAGAGCAGCTATGAACAAACTCGCAAAAATCGCACTCGGCGCGGCGATGATCGCAGGTGCCGCCACAATGGCCGCACCGCCCGCATCGGCGCGTGTGAGCGTCGGCATCGGTTTCGGCGTGCCGGGATATTATCCGGGATACTATCCAGGCTATTACTACGGGCCGCCGCGCTATCGTTATGCGCGCTATTGCGATCCTTACAGTCCCTATTACGACCCGTACTACTGCGGCGATCCCTACTACGACGGCTATTACGGCTACGCCCCCTATTTCGGCGACGTCATCTTCTACGATGGCGGCTGGTGGCGCGGTCCGTTCCGTCATCGTCATTGGCGCGGCAGCGATTGGTACTGGGTGAACAATGGCTGGCACCGCAACGAATGGCGCGGCCGTGTTCCCCACAGCATCACCTTCCGCAACGGTGGATATTATCGCGGCGGCCGCTATGGCGGATTCCACGGCTCTGAGCATTTCGGGCATCGCGGCGGCGGTTGGCACGGCCACTCCGGCGGCGGACACCACGGTCACTGAATGCGAGTCGCGTGCCTGGCGTTAGGCATCGCGGCTTGCAAAGCGGCTCCGGCGGCGTTGCCGGAGCCGCTTTCTTTTTGCGATAATTGATCCAGAACATTTCTCTTCTGCCTTTTTTCGGAACGATTGGGTTCATCGTCAGTTCACGTACGAATTGTCATGGTTGGGATAGTGAAGGTTTATTGGAAAGGACACTTCTGATGCGAAGAACTCTCAAAGCCTTGGCCGCTGCCGCCACAATGGCGGGTGCGGCGATGTTCGCTTCCGCCCCTGCGAAAGCAGACGGTTTCGGAATCTCCTTTGGCCCCGGCGGCGGCGTTTCGTTTTCCGTTTCGACCGGCGGCTATTGCGACGAGTGGGGCTGCCCCGACGATTATTGGGGTTACCCGGTCTATTACGGCCCGGTCTTCTGGCATGGCCGCTGGTACAACGGCCCGATCTACTATCGCTACTATGGCGGCACGTATTGGTATTGGCTCCATGGCGGCTGGCGCCGCGATGAATGGCGCGGTCCCCGTCCGCATTGGTGGCGCGGCGATTACCGCTATGGTCCGGCATTGAGTCTCGACTACTACCGCAGCCATGGATTCCATGTGCGCGACAACGATTGGAGACGGTATCGCGCCTGGAGCCGCACCCATGATTGGGATCGCGACCATCGCGATTGGGGCCGCGGCCACGACTGGAATCACGGCCGTGACAACGACCGTCACGATTGGAATCGCGGAGATCGCAATCGCTTCAACAGCGGCGAAATCCGTCGCGACAATCGCGAGATCCGTCAGGACCGTCGCGAATTGAGAGGCGATCGCGGCGATGTGCGCGGCGACCGTCGCGAGATTCGTCAGGACCGGCGTGAGTTCAATCAGGACGTTCGTCAGGGCGCATCCAACCCCGAAATCCGGCAGGATCGTCGCGAGCTTCGCGGCGACCGGCACGAGATGCGGCAGGACCGTCAGGACCGGCAGGGCGATCGCCGGGAACTGAACCGCGACCGCGCCGAGCGCCATCACGACCGCAATCCGCAGTAAAAACAAAATCGGCCGAACAATTGAGGCCCGGTCGCAAGACCGGGCCTTTTCTTTTGCCGGAACAGGGTTTTGCGAAATCTTCTGTGCCGTTCCGGCCGCGCCATGAACGGCTTTTGCGCATAAACATTATATTTCAAACGCGCTTGACCGCCCACGCGGGCGCGCGCAATGAAATCGCGCCGAACCAAGGAAAGCCCCATGCGCATCGGTGTTCCCAAGGAAATCAAGAACCACGAATATCGCGTCGGCATGACGCCCGCCGCCGTGCGCGAATTGACCGCGCGCGGCCACGAAGTGTTCGTCGAAACGCAAGCAGGCGAAGCCATCGGCCTGCACGACGAGATGTATGTCCGCGCGGGCGCGAAGATATTGCCCAATGCCGACGAAGTGTTCGCCACAGGCGACATGATCGTGAAGGTGAAGGAGCCGCAACCGGTCGAGATCAAGCGCCTGCGCAAGGGCCAGACGCTTTTCACCTATCTCCACCTCGCGCCCGATCCCGAACAAACCAAGGGCCTGCTCGACTCCGGCGCCATCTGCATCGCTTATGAGACGGTGACGGACGCACGCGGCGGTCTTCCCTTGCTTGCACCGATGAGCGAAGTCGCGGGCCGCATGTCGATCCAGGCGGGCGCACATTGTCTGGAAATCGCGCAAGGCGGGCGCGGCCAACTGCTCGGCGGCGTGCCGGGCGTACCTGCCGCGAAAGTGGTTGTGCTCGGCGGAGGCGTGGTCGGCACCAATGCCGCGCGCATGGCGATGGGTCTCGAAGCCCATGTCATCGTGCTCGATATCTCGCTCAACCGTCTTTACGAACTCGACGAACAATTCGGCTCGCGCATGCACACGCTGTTCTCCACCATCGACGCCATCGAAGAACAGGTCGTTTCCGCCGACCTCGTGATCGGCGGCGTGCTGTTGCCGGGAGCCGCCGCGCCCAAGCTCATCACCGAGGAGATGGTCAAGCGCATGAAAAAGGGCTCGGTGATCGTCGACGTCGCCATCGACCAGGGCGGCTGCGCGGAGACCTCACACCCCACCACGCACGCCAACCCCACCTACAAGGTTCACGACGTGGTGCATTACTGCGTCGCCAACATGCCGGGTGGCGTGGCGCGCACATCCACCTTCGCTCTCAACAACGCGACCTTGCCGTTCATCGTCGCGCTCGCCGAAAAAGGGCCCGAAGCTGCAATGAAAGCGAACCCGCATCTGATGGCGGGCCTGAACGTCTACAAAGGCACGCTGACCTACAAGGCGGTCGCCGACGCGCAGAAGATTCCGTTCAAGGACGCGGCGGAGGTATTGGCATAATGGCGACGAAATCTCCGTCCCAACAGATCGATGCGCGGATCAAGGAGTTGGGCGATTGGCGCGGCGAAACGCTCGCGCGCATTCGCAAGATCATCAAGGACGCCGATCCCGAAGTCGTCGAAGAATGGAAATGGCGCGGCGTTCCCGTGTGGGAGCACGACGGCATCATCACCACCAGCGAAACGTATAAAGCCGTCGTGAAATTGACCTTCGCCAAGGGCGCGTCGTTGAAAGACCCGTCGAAGCTTTTCAACTCCAGCCTCGACGGCAACACACGCCGCGCTATCGACATCCGCGAAGGCGAGAAGATCAATGAGAAGGCGTTGAAGGCGCTGATCCGCGAAGCGGTGGCGCTGAACGCATCCAAAGCCAAAAAGAAATGACGGTCTTCAAACCCTCCCATTCAGGGAGGGTTTGTCTTTCTTTTCTAAGCCAACGCCCCGCCGTCGATCACAAAGGTCTGCCCCGTCGTGAATGCGCCGGCTTTCGACGCCAGAAACACGGCAGCACCCGCAATCTCGTCCGGCTCGCCGATCCGGCGCAACGCGGCGCCCGCGGTCGAACGCTTCAGCGTCTCGGGATTTTCCCACAATGCGCGCGCGAAGTCGGTCTTGATCAATCCCGGCGCGATGCAGTTCGCCCGAATGCCGTGCTGCCCATATTCCACCGCCAGATTGCGGGCGAGCTGCATGTCGGCGGCTTTGGAAATGCAATAGGCCCCGATCACCGGCGAACCGCGCAAGCCGCCTATGGACGACACGATGATGATCGAGCCGTCCTTGCGCTCCACCATTTCCGGCAACACCATTTGGCACAGCCAATGGTTGGAGCGCACATTCGCCGCCATGATCTTGTCGAACGCATCGTCGGGCATGCCCGACATCGGCCCATAATAGGGATTGAGCGCCGCGTTGCAGATCAGCACGTCGATCTTGCCGAATGTCTTGCGCGTCTGATCCACCAGCGCCTGCAATTGCTCCTTGTAATTGATGTTGCAGGGAATGGCGGCGGCCACCTTCTTGCCTTTGCCGTATTTGGCGTTGATGTCGGCGGCCACCTTCTCGCAGGCATCGGCCTTGCGGCTCGACACCACCACATTGGCGCCGTGCTCGGCCAGCCGATGCACAATGGCCTCGCCAATGCCCTTGGTGGAGCCGGTGACAAGGCAGGTTTTTCCGGTCAGATCGAAAAGCGTCATGGATAATCTCCGCAATTTCTGGAAATAACGATGGCGCCCTTTTAACAGGACCGCACAGTCCTGAAACAGCCATCTTCGCGCCCGGCCGGGGCGGGATGGAACTTTTTTTGAGGGCAAAAGAATATCTGGCGGCCGATGTCCCGGCTGGGTAAGAGTGCGCCGAGACGCCGGGCACACATGGTTCCCACGTCGCATAAGCGAATGTCGGACGGAAGGCTGAAGGCTCCGGCGGGCAGCGTCGCAATTCCCATTTCGGACGGACGGAACCCGTTTGGCGGCGGCTGTTTCCTGTTTAATATCGCCGCCACCGCGCCCGCGCGATGGGGGATATGTGTTGCCTGCCAACCGCCTGACATTGCTGTTTGCCCTGCCGGTTCTGCTGCTTTTGATCGGCGTGGCGGTTATCGCCTATCGCCTGGCGGTCAACGAGCGCGATCAGCAGAATTGGATCGTGCACACCTATGAAGTGATGGGCGAGGCGCGCGCCGCGCTTTCATCGCTGCAGGATGCCGAAACCGGCCAGCGCGGTTATCTGCTGACCGGCGATCGCTCCTATCTGGAGCCTTATCGCAACGGGCGCGCGGCCTTCGAACGCCATCTCGCACGGTTCAAGCAGCTCACCGCGGACAATCCGGCGGAGCAGGCGCGCGCGGGCAAGCTGAAGGTGTTGGGCGACGACCGCCTCGAGATCCTCGAAAAGTCGCTGGCGTTCGCAACCGCTTACCAGTCGCCACAGGTCATTGCCCTGCTCAACCGCGGCAAGGAACGGATGGACTCGCTGCGCAACGTGGTCAGCAGCGTGCTGGAGGAGGAGCAATCCCTTCTCGACAAGCGCCATGCGGAACGCCACGTCTACGAAAACCAGATGATCGCCGCCGCCGTTGCGGGGTCCGTTCTTGCGCTCGCGATCATCCTGTTCGCGCTGTGGATGCTTGTTCGCAGCAATCGCGAGCTTTCCAAAAGCGAAGCACAACGCGCCTATCAGGCCGATATGCTTCAGGCCACGCTCGATGCGATCCGCGATGGCGTGGCCGTGTTCGATTCGCATGGCAATCTGTGTGCCTACAACGAGAACTTCATCGCGCTGCTCGGATTTCCCAAGGCGCTCACCCAACCCGGGACCACGCTGCACGCGTTCGAGGAAGCTGCGCGAAAGGCCGGCAACAAGGTATTCGAACAGCTCGCCGCCATCCCGGAAATGCAGCCGGGGCATTATGAGCAGCTTCATCTCGGCGACCGGGTGCTCGATATCTACCGCACGCCCATTCCCACCGGCGGCGTGCTGTTCGCAGCAGAGGACGTTACCGCGCGCATCCGCTCCGAAGCGACATTGCGCCAGGCCCAGAAGATGGAAGCCATCGGTCATCTCACCGGCGGCGTGGCGCACGATTTCAACAACCTGTTGCAGATCGTCAGCGCCAATCTCGATCTCGTCACCGCCGATGTGCGCGGCAACCCGCGCGCGTCCGAACGGGTGCAGAATGCGGTCGCCGCCGTCCATCGCGGTTCGCGCCTGACGGGTCAGTTGCTGGCCTTCGCGCGGCGGCAGACGCTTGCGCCGCGCTCCACCAATATCGGCCGCCTGGTGCAGGACATGACCGACATGGTGCGCCGGACCCTGGGCGAGCGCATTCACGTCGAATCCATCGTCGCGGGCGGTTTGTGGAACACGCTGGCCGATCCCGGCCAGATCGAGAACGCCGTGCTCAATCTCGCGATCAATGCGCGCGATGCGATGGCGGAAGGCGGGAACCTCACCATCGAAGTCGCCAATGCTTTCCTCGACGACGCCTACGCAGCGGCGCATGACGAAGTGACGCCGGGCCAATATGTGATGCTGGCGGTCAGCGATACCGGCACCGGTATCGCACCCGAACATGTTTCGCGCGTTGTCGAACCCTTCTTCACCACCAAACCGGAAGGACAGGGCACGGGCTTGGGCCTCAGCCAGGTCTACGGTTTCGTCAAACAGTCGGGCGGTCACATCAAGATCTACAGCGAGGTCGGGCAGGGCACGACCGTCAAACTGTATCTGCCGCGCACCCGCGCGCCGGAAGAAGGGTTGGGCCCGGTGGCCACTTCGCCCGTCGAAGGCGGCACGGAAACCATTCTGGTGGTGGAGGACGATGAAGGCGTGCGTGCCGCCGTGATCGACATGCTGACCGAGCTTGGCTACAGCGTGCTGAAGGCCGGCAATGCCGAACAGGCGCTGACCATTCTTTCCAGCGGCGCCACGATCGACGTGCTGTTGAGCGATGTCGTGATGCCCGGCCCGATCAAGACGCGCGAACTTGCGCGGCGTGCGCAGGAACTTCATCCGAACATTCAGGTGCTCTACACCTCCGGCTACACGCAGAACGCCATCGTCCACAACGGACGGCTCGATGACGGCGTGCAATTGCTGTCGAAGCCCTATCGCCGCGACGAACTCGCCCGCAAATTGCGCGCGCTGCTCGGCGCGCCGAAGAAGCCCGGACCCGTTGCCGCGAGCGATCGCCCGGCAGAGTCTGCACAAGCGCGTCCGCTGGCCGAGAAGCCGGATGGCGGCCCGCGCAAGGTGCTGGTGGTGGAAGACGTCGAGCTCATCCGCATGACCACGATGGGCATGCTCGAAGAACTCGGCCTCACCGCCATCGACGTGTCCGACGGCCCATCCGCGCTCGCGGTTCTCGACCACGACAACGACATCGACGTGCTGCTGACCGACCTCGGCCTCCCCGGCATGAGCGGCCGCGCTCTCGTCGCCGAAGCGAAGAGACGCAAACCGGGCCTCAAGATCGTCGTGGCGACAGGCTATTCCAACGAGCAAGAAGGCGCGCTCGACGGCGCGATGACGCTGATCAAACCGTTCGATCTCGACCAGTTGCGCAACGCACTGTTGTCGTAGCGCGCGTCACACCCGACTTACCTCCCCCACGCGGGGAGGTCGACGCGCGGAACGCGCGGCGGGTGGGGCCGCGCACCAAACTCACTCCACCCCAAACACCGAAAAATTATACGTCAGCGTCCCGATCACCGTCGCCCCGCACCAGTTGTTGCGCGGGCCGTTGAACGCTTCGCATTCCGCCTTCGAAATGCTCGAATCGACATAGCGCACGTCGAGCGAGATGTCGTTCCACGTCACCGTCGCGCCCAGATCCCAATGCGTATACGGATAGCCGTATTCCTGGTTGTCGAGTTGCGCCACCCATTGATGGCCGATATTGCCGCTGATCGTGACCCAATCGTTCAGCACATAGCTCGCCGTGCCGCCGAGCCATGTTCCCGTTCCGGTGCCGCCGAAATAATCCGGCGAGATCGCAACGGTGCCCGTCAGGGTGAGATTGTCGAAGGTGTGCGAAAGGGCTGCGATGCCTTCGACATAGGAATAGGTCGGCGAACCGGGCAGGCCTTCGTGATCGGGATAGGCGTAATAATAGGCCTGAAGGTTCAGGTCCGTTCCGCCCAGGTCGAAATGCTTGCCGCCATAGATATCCCACTCGACGGTGGTGTTGTGATGCGCGGTGAAAGCGCCGCTCGGCCCATCGTTGAAATTGATCTTCGAGGCCCAGCTCCCGAAATACCAGCCATTGTTGCCGGTCCAGTTGAGCGAAGCCTGCAAAGCTGGCTCGCCATCGTTCTGACTGACGCCCCGGAAGCGATAGTCCGAGGTGATGGTGACGTAACCCGAGAGGCTCCCCAGATCGTCCCCGGCCATGGCCGGCAGCGAGAGCGCCAGCAGGCATGTGCCCGCCGCGAATGTCAGATGGCTCGTTTTCATCGCTATCCCCTTTGGTCGGCATTCCGCCCGTCATCGGCGGTTTCTCGTTCGCCTCCATACAACACCCCGCCCTTCGGCTGGAAGGGCGGGGTGATTGCACTCAAGTCTCTGTTACCAGGGGAAGGCCGGGATATTGTAGGTCAGCGTCGCCACGACCGTCGCGTTGCAGAGGTTCTTCGCGCCCTGCGTCCAGTAGCACTGGGTCTTCGACAGGTTGGTGTCGACATACCGCACGTCCAGCGCGAACTGCTTGTAGGTGAAGGTCGCGCCCACATCCCAATGTGTATAGGGCAGGCCCGACGACTGGCTGTTGTCGTCGAAAAAGTCGTACGACGCGGGAATCGCGATGTTGTCCACGCGGCTTACCCATTGATGGCCGAGATTGCCGCTCAGCGAGATCCAGTCGTTGACCGCGTAAGTGGCGTTGCCCGCGATATACCAGCCCGTGCCGCTCTGCCCGAAGAAGTTCGGCGAATAGGCCACCGTCGCCATCACCGACAGCGGTCCGAAGGCGTGCGTGAGCTGGCCGATGGCTTCGAAATAGGTGTCGTGCCAGTGCGAGCCGTAGACGTTGGTCGCGATGTTGTGATCGGGATAGGCGTAGAGATAGGCCTCAAGATTGAGATCCGTGCCCCACAGGTCGGTGTGCTTGCCCGCATAGAAGTCGGTTTCGAGCGAGGTGTGATCCGACATGCTCACGCCGTTGTTCAGCGCACCCTGGAAGTTGATCTTCGCAGCCCATGCGCCCGCGTAGAACCCTTCCGGCCCCGACCAGTTGATCGAGCCTTGCGGCGACGGATCGTTGTCGTTCTGGCTGATGCCGCGGAAGCGATAATCCGATTGGACTGCCACATAAGCCGACAGCGTGCCCCATGGGCTTTCGTCGTCGGCGAAGGCCGGTGCGTTGGCGGTGAGCGTTGCGAGCGCGGCAGCGCCCAGAAGAAGTTTGATGCCCTTCGACTTCATTTTTGAGTCCCTCAATTTTTTCATGCCCTCGTTTCGCAGCGCAGCAAAACAGCGGCAGGCCGACCTTGAAGGGCCTGCGCATAAGAAAACAAGACAAAATGGGCTCAAAAATGTAGTTTGCGCGCAACAATCGCCGCGCAAATCAACGCAGCTTTTTGCGCTGCACACATATTGTGCACAGTGCCTAGGCAACCCGCCGCTTGTTTGTGCGATTAGGCTTTTGTTAACGCCGCGCGCCCGCCATCACGGCCAGATGCAATCCGCTGTCGGTCAGCAAAAATTCACCCGTGACGTTGCGAGATTCGGGGCCGCAGAAAAACAGAACCGTGTGCGCGATTTCCGCGCCATCGGCGATCACCGGCAAGAGATTCGATTTGCCCTGGTTCTCCTTGATCTTCTCCGCCGTCTCGTCGCCGAAGCGTTTCGAGAACCACGTCGTCGCCACATAACCCGGACACACCGCATTCACGCGAATCTCCGGCGCCAACGCGCGCGCAAGCGAAAGCGTCATCGTGTTGAGCGCGCCTTTCGATGCGGTGTAAGCGATCGACGATCCGATCCCCGCCACGCCCGCAATCGACGACACGTTCACCACCGCGCCCTCGCCGGATTTCCTCAGCGCGGGCACGCAGGCGCGCGTCATTTGATACGGCCCGATCACATTCACCGCATAGATGTTCTGAAAGTCTTCCGCCGTCAGCCCGTCGAGATCGGTGTGATTGACGAATTTCGTGGTTCCCGCATTGTTGACCAGAATGTCGATGCGCCCCCACGCCTCCAGTGCTGTGGCCGCCAATCTTTTGCAATCTTCGTCTTTCGCCACGTCGGCCTGAACGGCGCGCGCATCCACGCCCATGGCCTTGGCCTCCGCCGCCACTTTTTCGGCTTCCGCCGCCGAGCGCGCGTAATTGACGATCACATTGGCGCCGCGCCGCGCCAGCCCCAATGCGGTGGCCGCGCCGATGCCGGTGGCCGCGCCCGTGACAATGGCTGTTTTGCCGTTAAGGTCTCTGTGGTCCATAAGCGTTTCCTCGTTTTCTCTGAGGTCGATCCTACCCCGCCATGGCCCTGCCGCAAGAACCGATACGAGACCGGCCAGAGCCGCCGCCGCGCGCGGGCGAAAGCGTGCGCATCATCCTGATCCGCCACGGCCAACCGCGCATCGAACTCAAGCCTCGCACTTCACACAGCGGTTTCCGCACCTATATCGACGCCTATGAAGAAGCCGGCCTCGATCCGCAAAGCGCGCCGCCCGCAGAACTCAGCGATCTCGTGAAAGAACTGAGCGAGATCTTCACCAGCGCGCGCCCCCGCGCCAATGAAAGTGCGGCCGCCCTTGCCCCGCACGCCGAACTGATCGTCGATCCGCTGTTCGCCGAAGCCCCGCTCGCCTCGCCGAAGATTCCGCTGCTGAAGATGACGGTGCAGAAATGGGCCATCGTCTCGCGCCTGCTGTGGCACGCGGGCTTCCATCCCGGCATCGAGAACTATGCCCGTTCCGCCAAACGTGCGCGGGACGCCGCCAACATCCTGATGACGCGCGCGAAGAAGGACGGCGCCGCCGCTCTCGTCGCCCATGGCTATTTCAATTTCCTGATCGGCCGCGAATTGAAACGCCGGTCTTGGCGCCAAACCGGCGCGCACCGCGCGAAATATTGGAACGTGGTCATCTACGAACACAAATAACGCCACCGGAGACTCCCATGCCAAACCTGTTCGAACCGCTCAAACTCACGCGCGGGCCGCAGTGGAAAAACCGTTTCATGCTCGCCCCGCTCACCAATCTGCAAAGCCACAAGGACGGCACGCTGTCGGATGAGGAATTCCGCTGGCTCACCATGCGCGCCGATGGCGGCTTCGGCCTGGTGATGACATGCGCCGCCCATGTGCAGGCGGTCGGCCAAGGCTTCCCCGGACAGTTGGGCGTGTTCGGCGACGAACATCTCGAAGGTCTCACGCGCCTGGCCGCCACGATCCGCGCAAAGGGATCGGTCAGTGCCGTCCAGCTTCACCACGCCGGAAACCGTTCGCCGAAAGATCTTGTGGGCCAGCCCGTCTGCCCGTCCGACGATCCCGAAACCGGCGCGCGCGGCCTCACGCTCGGCGAAGTCGAACGCCTGCGCGACGATTTCATCGCGGCTGCTGTCCGCGCCGAAAAAGCAGGCTTCGACGGCGCGGAGCTTCACGGCGCGCATGGCTACATCCTCGCGCAATTCCTCAGCCCCGAAATCAACAAGCGCACCGACCGTTACGGCGGCACACTCGAAAACCGCGCCCGCATCGTCTTCGAAATCATCGACGGCGTGCGCGCCGCGACACGCCCCGATTTCCAGCTCGGCATCCGCCTGTCGCCGGAACGCTTCGGCCTCAAGCTCGCCGAAATCCGCGAGGTCGCGCGCGAACTTCTGGCGCAAGGCAAGATCGACTATCTCGACCTGTCGCTATGGGATTACGCCAAAGAGCCCGTCGAAGAAGAGTTCAAGGGCCGCACCCTGATGAGCTACTTCACCGAACTCCCGCGAGGGCAAGTCCGCATCGGCGCCGCCGGCAAGATCATGGGCGCGAGCCAGGCAAACGCCGTTCTCGAAGCCGGCTGCGACTACGCCATCATCGGCCGCGCCGCCATCCTTGCCCACGATTTCCCGAAACGTGTACAGGCCGACGAGAATTACCAATCCCCGCAACTACCCGTAACCGTGCAACACCTGCGCGACGAAGGCCTGAGCCCGGCGTTCATCACCTATATGAGCGGATGGAAGGGCTTCGTGGCGGAAGAGGCGGCGTGACGCGCGCAGGGCTTTTCGCCCGCTTGGCCGTCGCAGCGCTCGCGATCGCGGCAGCCTGTTCCGCGCACGCCGAAGAGTGCCGCCCCGATACGCTGGCCAGTTTCGACATGGGCTTCCTGGCCGTTTTCGTGCCCGTCACCATCGACGGACAGAATTACGCCTTCATGGTCGATACGGGCGGCTCGCTCTCCACGCTGGCGCCCGCCGTCGCAAGCACGCTCAACCTCGCGCCCGCCACGATCGCGAGAGGCGAGGAGACGTTTATGACCGACGGCACCATGCTCGACCGTTTCGTGACGGTCGGCGCGTTGCAGATCGGCGCGGCCAAGATCGCGGGCGTCCGCTTCATGTTGCAGCCGCAGCAAAGCCGCGCCGGGATCGCTCATTTCGCGGGCACCGTCGCGCCCGATTTCCTGCGCAATTTCGATCTCGATTTCGATTTCGGCCGCAACACGATGAGCCTGCTGTCGCGCGAACATTGCCCGGACCGCGCCGCGTCATGGACCGACACCGCCATCGCCGTCCCCTTCCAAACCGATGCCGCCCATCACATCGTCGTTCCGGTCAAGCTCGACGGCGTGCAAACCACCGCCGCCATCGACACCGGTTCGAGCACCACGGTGATGAGCGCGCTGCTCGCCGAACGCGATTTCCACTTGGCACCCGGAAAAGGCCTGCAACAGCGCCCCGGCGCCACCGCGCGCTCATTGGTGCGATATCAACACGCGTTCCAGACGCTCAAACTCAACGGCGTGGAGATCGAGCGCATCACCATCGGCATCCTGCCCGACGAGATGGCCACCACAGCCGTCGCTCATCACCAATTCAAACTCGCCGAACGCCGCCCCACCGGCCCGGTGATGAACGCCGTCCCCCTCATCATCGGCCTCGACCAACTGCGCAAATTCCATCTCTATGTCGATTACAGGAACGAGATGCTCTACGTCGCGGCGGCGAATGCGGCGTACGAAACATCGCCGCCCGAACAACCG
>DASZYI010000099.1:0-11724 GCA_035545475.1 Rhizomicrobium sp. | reverse complement strand
GATCGCATGTCCGATCAGATTGCTCATCGAAGGCCACAACGCGATTCTGGGCCACATCAATCCCAACGCGACGAGAAACGTGCCGCTTTGCAGTCCGGTAAGATGCGCCGAAAGCCCGATGCGCGAACTGCGGAACGCAGGTATCGCAAAACCCGTCAGCAGCCCCAGCAGGAACAACAACACGCCTGCGAAACACAATGTCGAAGAAAGACTTTCCATCCGGAACCTCCCGGTTTATATTACCGACTTCAAGTCTACATTTACCGACCATAAGTCGGTTGTCAAGGCGGGGAGTCATGGTGCGGCAATCCGAGCGGCGCGAGGCGACCATCGCCGCCATTCTCAAGGCGGCGCGCAAACTTTTTTCCACGCAAGGCTTCGACGCCACCAGCATCGACGACATCGCCGCCGCCGCGGGCGTCGCCAAAGGCGCGGTTTATCACCATTTCGACTCGAAGGAAGAAATCTTCACCCAAACACTCGAAGGCGTGCAGGCGGAACTCGCAAGCCAGCCCCCGCCGCCCGCAGTTCTCAAAATGACGGACCCGCTGGATCAGATCGCAGCTCTAGTGTTGCGATATCTGATAGCAGCCAACGAACCTGGGTTCCGGCAAATCCTGCTGATCGACGGGCCCGTGGTGATCGGCTGGCAGAAATGGCGCGAAATCGACGACCGCTATTTCGGCGCCGGAACAAAAGCCGCCATCCAGACCATTCTAGGTGCCGGCGCCCCGCCCGCGCGCGTGGAAGCAATCGCCCATCTGTTCATGGGCGCGATCATGGAAGCCTGCCTCGTCTGCGCGAAATCGCAGGATCCGAAAAAACGCGCGCGCGAACTGTCGTCCGCGCTGCGCCTTATGCTCGAAGGCGTACGATCCGCCTAATCACCCTTTGGTGTCGGCACCTTGGGTGCTTTCACCGTGACGTTCATATGTGTCGGATTCGCGGCCTGACCGCCGCCCAGATGACCGCCATTGACCATGAAGAATGCCAATACAGCCACGGCCACAATCAGTCCGCCGATGAGAAATGCAAGCCAGGGCGTTGCGCCGCTGCCACTATTCGTATTGTCCGCCATAGGAACACCCATCCTCAAATTACCGAGCAGATAACGGTAACGATCCCTTGCCGTTCCCTGGCTGGCGTTTGTTTCCGGAACCCGGCATTCTGCCCCGGCTGGTATCGACGGGGTTGGAAGTGCTGAGCTGGAAAATTGGCGACGTCTCGATCAAACGAATTGTCGAATTGGAACTGCCGGTTCCCTGGAGCGAGCATAAGCCCTTCATCCGCTACGCCTCGCCCGAAGCGCTCAAGGCCATCGATTGGCTGAAGCCGCATTTCATCACACCGGACGGATTGCTGATCCTTTCCGTGCACGCATTGTTGGTGGAAGCGCCCGGCTTGAAACTGATCGTCGACACCTGCATCGGCAATGACAAGCCGCGCGGCATGACGATGAACAATCCGTTGCAGACGGCCTTCCTTCAGCATCTCGCTGAAGCCGGTGCGCCACGCGAGACGATCAACTATGTCGTCTGCACGCATCTGCACGTCGATCACGTCGGCTGGAACACCATGCTGGTCGACGGCAAATGGCAACCAACCTTCCCCAACGCCCGCTATCTCATCGGCCGCGCCGAATACGAACACTGGATCGACTTCAAAGACGATGAAGAACATCTGCAGGTGATGGCCGATTCCGTGAAACCCATCTTCGACTCCGGCCTCGCCGACATGGTGGAGATGAACCATCGCATCTCGCCCGAAATCCGCCTCACGCCGACAACCGGCCACACGCCCGGCCATGTCAGCGTGGTGATCGAATCCAAAGGCGAAACCGCCATCATCACCGGCGACATGATCCACCATCCCATCCAGATGGCCCATCCCAACTGGGCAACACCCTATGACAGCGACCGCCTCGCTGCTGAAGCCACGCGCCGTGCCATGCTGAAAGACTGGTCGGAAAAACCGGTTCTCGTCATCGGCACACATTTCGCGGCACCCACGGCGGGCCGCATCGAACGCGATGGCGACGCGTTCAAATTCGCAGTTTAGATTACAACTTCACCCTCGCCCTTGAGGGAGGGTTTGATTGCTTTCACAAACGTTTCCAACGCCGCGCGTATCTTCGCAGAGATTTCCGCATCGGCAGCTATCGCACGCGCATCCGCCTGCTTGCCAAGCAGCGGCACGGTGACCGTCGCCGCGTCCACAATCCGCGCGGACATCGTCTCAAAC
The DNA here is from genome assembly GCA_035545475.1 of Rhizomicrobium sp. Classification (GTDB taxonomy): domain Bacteria; phylum Pseudomonadota; class Alphaproteobacteria; order Micropepsales; family Micropepsaceae; genus Rhizomicrobium. The sequence continues at coordinate 9,483 of DASZYI010000099.1, read as the reverse complement.
ACTAGCCGCATCGCCGCCTGCGAGGCAATCGCCCGCTCCGAAGCATGAAAGAACGCCACCGGCTTGTCGGGAAAACCATCATGGCTTACCAGCCAGTCGAACGCGTTCTTGAACGATCCCGGAATCCCCCGCGCATATTCGGGGCTCGAAATCAGCAACCCGTCCGCCGCGCGAACCTTTTCCCGCCATGCACGCACTTCCGCAGGCGCGGGTTCTATATCAAGATCGGGATTGAAATGCGGCAACCGCACCAGCCCATCATACAATTCGATCTCCACGCCGTCCGGCGCCAGCAACTGCGCCGCCTGCAATAGCGCCGTATTGGTGGAAACCGCGCGCAAACTCCCCGAGATCGCCAACAGCCGCATCAGCGTTTCGCGTAAATATCCATCGCCTTTGCCATCTGCACGTCGTTGTCGGTCACGCCGCCCGCATCATGGGTGGAAAGCGTCACCTCCACTGTCTTGTAGACATTGAACCATTCGGGATGGTGATCCATCTTCTCCGCCAGCAACGCCACGCGCGACATGAACCCGAACGCCTCGTTGAAATCGGCGAACTCGAACTTGCGCGAAATTGCGTCGCGCCCGCTCGTCTCTTTCCACTCCGGTAGACCTTTCAACGCCGCGGCGCGCGCCGCACCTTCCAGTTTCTTCATCGCAAACTCTCCTTATCGCAGCGGATAAACGCGCTCCGGCGTGTAAATGCTCCCATTGGGAGAAAGATGACTCGAAAACAGCGTGAACGCCCGCGCTTCGAACGGCCCGCTCGCATAGAGCGCGTGATCGGTAATGTAGTCCATCACCGCGCCCGGTGGCGTGCCGCGCAACCGCGCCAGGGTGACATGCGGCGTATATTTGCGTTCTTCGGCGGGCAATCCCAGTCGCTGCAGAGCAGTTTCGATTTTACGCTGCAGATGCTTCAGCGCGTCATTCGCCGCCACACCCGCCCACAATGCGCGAGGATTCTTGCCGCCAAACGCACCAACAGTTTTCAGTTCCAGCGTAAAGCGCGGTTCGTGAATGGCCGCCAGCGCATCGTCGATAGCGGCCGCATCGCGCTCATCCACTTCGCCGATGAAACGAAGCGTAAGATGCAATTGCTCGCGTGTTTGCCAGCGCGCGCCCGGCACGCCCGTCTGCAAGCGCGCCAGCGGTTCGGCCACTTCGTCCGGCAAATCGATTGCAACGAACAGGCGGATCATGCGCGCTTCCCCGCCAGCCGCCCAAGCGGCAGCCGATTGCGAAAGACAAACCCCACCAGCAGGAAGGCTGCACCGCCCAGCACCACAGCGCAAGCAAGCGCTGCTTCATCCGCGAACAGCGCATTGTCGAAATGCAACCGCGTTGCGAGCCAAACGCCTCCCGCCGCCGCAGCCCCCGTGGCCAATGTCGCCAGCAAGGTCGGCGGCAACGAACGCAGGAAAACGCGATCGACCGTCAGGAACCCGCGCGAACGCGCCATCACCACCAGCAATCCCACATTCACCCACGCGGCAAGCGCCGTGCCCAATGCAATGCCCACCGCGCCCAGATGCACGCCCCACACCAACGCAACTTTCAACGCGATATTCACCACGACGGATGCAACGGTCGCCCGCACCGGCGTTGCCGTGTCGCCCCGCGCATAAAATGTCGGCGCCACGCAGCGGATCAGAACGAACGCAGGCAATCCCACGCCATACGCCATCAGCGCCATCGCCGAAATTTGCGCCGCCTGCAGATGAAACGCGCCATGCGCGAACAGCCCTTGCATGATCGTCAGCGGCACCGTCAGAAACGCCGCAACAAATGGCAGCGTCAGGAACAATGCCAGCGCCGCCGAACGATTTTGCGCCGCGTCCGCGCCGGCGCGATCTCCCTTCGCCAACAGCGACGACATTTCCGGCAACAACACGGTGCCGATGGCGATGCCCAGCGTGCCCATCGGCAACTGGTTGATGCGATCCGCATAATAAAGCGCGGTCAGATCGCCGGACGGAAGAAAGCTCGCGATCACATTGTCGATGAACAATCCAATCTGCACGCTCGCCGATCCGAACGTCGCCGCCCCTAGCGCCAGCAGGAATTGCTTGATCTCCGGCGTCCAGCGCGGCCGTCCAAACCGCAGCCGCAAATGGCTGCGCGCCGCCGCCCACACGATGAAGATCAGTTGCAGAATGCCCGCCGCAAACACGCCCCACGCGGCCGCATAAGCCGCATTGGGAAAGAACGGCGCACAGAACAATGCCGCGATCATCGCGACATTGAGAAAAATAGACCACGCAGCCGCCGCCGCGAACTTCCCCACCGCGTTCAGCATCGCCGAAAGCTGCACCGCGACCACGGTGAAGATCAGATAGGGAAATGCGATGCGCGCGAGCGACGTCGCCAGTTCCAACTGCCCCGGATGCGCGGCAAATCCCGGCGCCATCACCGAAATGATCGGCCGCATCGCCCCCAATGCCGCCAGCAACAGGATCACCTGCGTGATCATCTGCCAGGAATAAACCCGATTGGCGAACTCGGCCGCCGCATCGTGCCCATCGGTTTCGCGCATCGCCGCATAGCGCGGCAGGAACGCGAGATTGAACGCGCCCTCCGCAAAAATGGCGCGAAAATTGTTCGGCAGCCGGAACGCGACGAGAAACGCGTCCGACAACGGCCCCGCGCCCAATATCGCCGCCATCAACACGTCACGGATAAACCCCGTGATGCGCGACAGCAGCGTGAATCCGCCCACCGATGCCAATCTGCGGAACATCAGCGCCCCAAAAGTTTCTTCACATACGGCAACAACCGATCGACGATGATCTTCACCCCCGCCGGATTGGGATGCATTCCATCCGCCTGATTGAGCTTCGGATCGAGCGCCACGCCGTCCAGCACGAATGGATAAAGCGCCACATCATATTTCTTTGCGAGCCGCGGATAGATCGGATCGAACTCGGCCGCATATTCCGGCCCCAGATTGCGCGGCGCCTTCATGCCCAGCAGCAACACCTTCACATGCGCCGCCTTCAGCTTCGCCAAAACATTGGAAATGTTCTTCTCCGTTTGCTTCGGCGAAAGCCCGCGCAACGCATCGTTCGATCCCAATTCCACAATCGCCGCATCCGGCCGATCCGCCAGCGACCAATCAATCCGCGAAGCCCCGCCAGCGCTCGTATCGCCGGAGACACCCGCATTGATCACCTTCACATCAATCTTCGCCGCCTTCAGCCGCGTCTCCAGCACAGCGGGATATTCGGTGCCGGGCGGAAGGCCGTAGCCCTGGGTAAGGCTGGTCCCGAAAGCGAGAATTTTGATGGGGGCGGCGGATGCAGGAAGCGCAATACAAAACGCGAAGATCAAACCAACCACTAACCTCCCCCTTGTGGGGAGGTCGACGCGCGGAGCGAAGCGAGCACGTCGGGTGGGGGGCGGTGTTGGCCATCGGTCCCCCACCCAAAAAATGCTCCGCATTTTTCGACCTCCCCACGAGGGGGAGGTAAGAAGGCGCAACAGCTTGAATCCCGGGCGTGTCATGCCATATCGCCTGAAGAGGGAAGAATCATCCGATGCAGACTCGCCCACCCGCCATTCAGTTGGAAGACATTCGTCTCAACTTGGCGAGCGCCGCCGGGGTGGTCAACATTCTGAACGGGGTCAACCTTTCGGTCGGCGAAGGCGAGGCCATCGCCCTGCTCGGCCCCTCCGGCTCCGGCAAGTCGTCGCTTCTCATGGTTGCTGCCGGTCTGGAAGCCGCAAGTACGGGCCGCGTCACCATCGACGGCACCGACATCACGCGTATGGGCGAAGACGACCTCGCGCGTTTCCGCCGCGGCCGCATCGGCATCGTGTTCCAGTCCTTCCATCTCATCCCAACGATGACCGCGCTCGAAAATGTCGCCGTGCCGCTCGAAATGCTCGGCCTCGACGATGCGTTCGACCGCGCGCGCACACAACTCGGCGCGGTCGGCCTCGCCGCGCGCACCGATCACTATCCCGGACAACTTTCCGGCGGCGAACAGCAGCGCGTAGCGCTCGCCCGCGCAATGGCGCCACAGCCGAAAGTGTTGTTCGCCGACGAACCCACCGGCAATCTCGACACCGGCACGGGCGCGGAGATCGCCGATCTCATCTTCGCGCTGCACGCGCGCGCGCAAACGACTTTGTTTCTCGTGACGCATGAAGAGGCGTTGGCGCGGCGTTGCGGCCGCATCGTTCGCCTCAAGGATGGCCGCATCGTGGCGGATGAACGGGTTTGAGCCGGTTCTCGCTCGCACTGAAACTCGCCCGGCGCGAAATGCGCAGCGGCTTGTCGGGCTTTCGTATCTTCCTCGCCTCGCTCGTGCTGGGCGTCGCTGCCATCGCAAGCGTAGGTTCGCTCTCGCAATCCTTCCTCACCGGTCTCGCCGAACAGGGCCGCGTGCTTCTGGGCGGTGACGTTTCCGTAGGCATGGTTCATCGCCAAGCTACACCCGAAGAACACGCCTTCCTCGCAAAATACGGCCGCGTCACAGAAGTAATCTCGATGCGCGGCATGGCCTACGCGCTCAAGAACGGCAAAGCCGACGATCGCCAGCTTGTCGAACTCAAAGCCATCGACAATCTCTATCCGCTCTATGGCAGCGTCGGCCTCTCGCCCAATATCAAACTCGCGAACGCACTCAAATGCGAAGCCGGCATTTGTGGCGCCGTCGCCGAACAAACCCTGCTCGACCGATTGCATCTTTCGCGCGGCGGAACAATGCGCATCGGCACGCAGAACTTCCGCGTCACTGCCGTCCTCGCGAACGAACCGGATCGTATCAGCGGCGGCTTCAGCCTCGGCCCGCATGTGATGATCTCCGGCGCCGGATTGAAACGCACCGGCCTCATCACGCTCGGAAGCCTGATCCAATATTCCTACCGCGTGGCGATGCCCACGCGCACGCCCGCCCAATTCCGCGCGGAAGCGTTGAAAGCCTTCCCCGACGCCGGATGGGAAATCCGCGACCGCGCCAACGCCACACCCGGCACCAGCAATTTCATCTCGCAGATCACCATGTTCCTCACGCTCGTCGGCCTCACCGCGCTCGCGGTGGGCGGCGTCGGTGCAGGACAGGCGATCTCCGCCTTCCTCGACCGCAAGCGAAACGAAATCGCGATCCTGAAATCGCTCGGCGCCGACGGCCAACTGATCTTCCTCACTTTCTTCCTGCAGGTGATGGCGATTGCCACACTGGCCGTTATCATCGGCGTAGCGATTGGCGCCGCCCTTCCCTTCCTGTTCGCAAAATTTTTCGCAAGCGCGCTTCCCATCCCCGCCGATTTCAAGATCTATCCGCTCCCGCTCGCACTCGCCGCCGTCTTCGGATTGCTCTCCGCCGCGGCCTTCGGCATTCCCCCGCTTGCGCGTGCGCGCGAAATTCAACCCGCAAATCTCTTCCGCGATCTCGTCGCCCGCACCAACACACGCGGCCGCTGGCCTTATCTTTTCGCTGCCGCGTTCGCTGGCGCCGCAATCGTCGGCCTCGCTTTCATCCTCGCGCCCGCCCCTATCTTCGCGCTCGAATTTCTCGCAGGCATTGCGGCCGGTCTCGTCATCCTGCGCATCGTCGCTGAGGCCTTGCGTTTTGCCTTGCGCTGGCTACCGCGCCCGCGCTCCGCCGGTTTGCGTCTCGCGCTCGCCAATCTCACCCGCCCCGGCGCACACACGGTTGGCGTCGTCACCGCGTTGGGCCTCGGCCTCACGTTGCTCGCCACTGTTGCGCTTCTCGACCGCACCATTTCCGCACAGGTGCAGAACCAACTCCCCGGCACTGCCCCCAGCTTCTTTTTCGTCGACATCCAGCCCGGCGAAGCGCAAGCCTTCGACAATACCGTCACCCATTTCAAATCCGCGCAGGATTACCGGCGCACCCCGATGATCCGTGGACGGATCGTTGCGCTCAACGGCACGCCCGTCCGCAAGGCGAAGATCGAAAACGATGCCAAATGGGCGGTGAACGGCGACCGCGGCATCACCTACGCCGCCACGCCACCGCCGGAAACCGACATCGCGCAAGGCAAATGGTGGCCCGCCAACTATTCCGGTCCAACACTGATTTCCTTCGACGCCGATCTCGCGCTCGGCATGCATCTGAAAATCGGCGACACCATCACCTTGAACGTATTGGGCCGTGAACTCACCGGCCGCATCGCAAACTTGCGCAATGTCAACTTCGCCAGCGGCCGCCAGAACTTCGTGCTCATCCTCTCGCCCGGCATCATCGACAAGGCGCCGCATTCGTTTCTCGCCACCGTGCGCGTCGATCCGCGCGACGAAAACACGGTCTACCGCGCCGTCACCGACAAATTCCCCAACGTCTCCGCCGTGCGCGTGAAAGACGCCATCGCGCAAGTGAACACGCTGCTCCAGCAACTCAGCCTCGGCGTGCGCGCCGCCAGCCTGCTCACGATCTTCGCCGGACTATTGGTGCTCGCAGGCGCCATCGCCTCCAGCCAGCGCGCGCGCCTTTACGATTCAACCGTGCTCAAGGTTCTCGGCATGACGCGCGGCCGCATCGCGGCCATCACCGCCCTCGAATACGGCTTGCTCGGCATCGTCACCGGTATCCTCGCCTTGGGCGCAGGCACGTTAGCCGCCTCCATCGTTACCAAACAGGTTTTCCAAGTCCCCTTCGTGTTCGATCCGCAAGCCGCCCTTCTCACCATCGTCGGCGGCTGCGCCGTCACACTCGCAATGGGATTGATCGGTTCCTGGGTCGCACTCGCCGCCAAACCGTCGACGCAGCTTCGCAATCCCTAACTCTTCAACCCCTCCCCTTGAGGGAGGGTCGAAATTCGCGAGGCGAATTTCGGGGAGGGGTCAGCGCCGCCAGGCCCCTCCCCGAAGATATCTCTCTGATTCGTCATGCTGAATCCCTTTACCCCCGCCCTCGATCCGGCCTTGATATGCCGGGCCGCGCACCCGATATTATGAGGGTCACCGGCCCAAAGCCGGCAAGGAGGATATTTGAATTATGGCTGACTACGACAATCGGGTGCTGAGAGCCCCCTCGACGACGGCGGAACTCTACGACGCCGGTCTCAGGGCGCACATGCTCCGGGTCTACAACTACATGCTTTCCGGTCTGGTCCTGACCGGCATCAGCGCATGGGTGGTGGCCAATGTTGCGCCGGTGCGCGCGCTGTTCTTCCAGATCACGCCGAACGGGGCCTACACCCTGTCGATGCTGGGCTGGGTGGCGCTGTTCGCCCCGCTGGCGCTGGTGTTCTTCCTCTCGTTCCGCATCAACAAGATGAGCGTGCAAGCCGCCCAGACGACGTTCTGGGGCTACGCCACCCTGATGGGCGTTTCGCTTGCCCCCATCCTGCTGCTCTACACGGGCGCAAGCGTGGCACAGGTGTTCTTCATCACCGCTGCGATGTTCGGCGGCATGAGCCTGTGGGGCTACACCACCAAGCGCGATCTCACCGGTTTCGGCTCGTTCCTGTTCATGGGCCTGATCGGCATCATCATCGCGTCGCTGGTGGGCATGTTCTTCCAGTCCTCGATGCTGCAGTTCATCATCTCGGTCGCGGGCGTGCTGATCTTCACGGGTCTGACCGCCTACGACACGCAGAAGATCAAGGAATATTACTCGCCCAACATGGACGGCACGCTGGCCGGCCGTGGCGCGATCATGGGCGCACTGTCGCTCTACCTCGACTTCATCAACCTGTTCATCATGCTGATGCGCCTGATGGGCGACCGCCGCTAACAGGCGACACCAAACGCGAAAAGGCCCCGATGCAAATCGGGGCCTTTTTGCTTCTTCTTACCTCCCCCTTGTGGGGAGGTCGGAGAGCGAAGCGATCCGGGTGGGGGACCGAGTTCGTGAGAGGCACCGTCCCCCACCCGAAAAATCTTCGCTGCGCTCAGATTTGTTCGACCTCCCCACAAGGGGGAGGTAAGTCGAAGCGTCAATCCGCCAGCGCCTTGATCAATTTCTTGTCCAGCACCCGCAGCACCTGATCCAGCTCATGCCCGCGCTTCAACACCAGCCCCGTCGCGGCGATCACCGCATACTGCCCCTGCTTCGCCTTCAATTTCGGCTGTTTGACGATTGTGTAAAGCGGAACCTCACTCGTCCGCCGATACGCGGAAAACACCGCGCGGTCGTCCAGAAAATCGATGGCGTAATCGCGCCATTCGCCCGCGGCGACCATGCGTCCATACAGGGTGAGAATGCGATTGAGTTCGATCCGGTCGAAGCGGACTTTCGCCGCCGTCCAGACCGATCCGCCCCAATTCGAGTTCCGCGCGGATGGGCGAGCCTCCGCGCGGGAGAACGCTATGGGTTCTTCAGCCATGCCCACAGATGATGGGGTGCGGGCACGCGGCCCGCAACCCTATTTCTTCCGCGCCAGCATGATCCCATCCGCCACCGTGACGAACGCAATATCCACGCGGTCGTCGCCATGGATCTTTTTGTTGAGCGCGCGAATCGCCACCGTGTCCTCGGATTGGTCCGCAGGATCGGCGACCCGCCCGCTCCACAGCATGTTGTCGAGCACGATCAGCCCGCCCGGCCGCAGCAGTTTCAGCACGCGCTCGTAATAGCCGTCGTAATTCGGCTTGTCGGCGTCGATGAACGCCATGTCGAACGGGCCCTCGCCCTTGGCGATCATCGCATCGAGGGTGCCGAGTGCAGGCCCGATACGCAGGTCGATCTTGCGCGACATGCCCGCTTCCTCCCAATAGCCGCGCGCGAGGTCGGTGAACTCTTTCGAGATATCCAGCGCCACGATCCGCCCGTTATCCGGCAGCGCCAGCGCCACGGCGAGCGACGAATAGCCAGTGAACACGCCCACCTCGACGCAGCGCACAGCCCCCACAAGCTTCGCCAGAAGCCCCATGAAGGCGCCCTGATCTTCCCCGATCTGCATCTGGGGAACGGGAAGATTGGCTTGCGTCTCCTCGCGGCAGCGCCTGAGCGCAGGATGCTCCCGCACGCCGAATGTGCGGACGTATTCTTCGATGGCCGAGGGAATGCCGAGTGCAGATTTCATGGGAACCTCCAAATTTTGCCGCTCAATAAATCATCAAATATCACTCATTTCAAACCTAAGCCTTTGATCCTAAACGAAGGACTTTGCTCTTGACCAGCGCAACGCTCTACCGTACACTCCCGTCATCCTCACAATTGCGCCCGCCGCCCAACGCCCTTCCGGCGTGAAATCGGCTGTGCCCTTAAAGTGCCTTATTTCGACCCTTGCAACGCCGTTTTGGCCCCCCATATCAGCATTGTCGGCTGCTCGAGCGTGAGAGATGCTCGGATACAAAGCATGCCCCCCAAGCCCCTTCGGGTGTTTCCTTCGGGCAGCCGGCATCTTCCCTCTCTTCGCGGTTGGCGTCACGCTGAATGGAAAGCCATTCAACGAGGAACCCAATGCGCCTGGAAAATCGTGTCGCCATCGTCACGGGAGCCGCCTCCGGAATCGGACAAGCCTCCGCCCAGCTTTTCGCCGCCGAAGGCGCGCGCGTGCTGGCCGT
>DASZYI010000098.1:0-9255 GCA_035545475.1 Rhizomicrobium sp. | reverse complement strand
TTACGCCGCGTAACCCAACACGGCTTTCACTTCGAGGAATTCTTCGAAGCCGAATTCGCCCCATTCGCGGCCTGTGCCGGACTGTTTGTAGCCGCCGAACGGTGCGTTGAGATCGACGCCCGCGCCGTTCAGATGCACGTTGCCGGTGCGAAGCTGCGAGGCCACCTTGCGGGCGTGGTTGATGTCGCCCGACTGGACATAGCCTGAGAGGCCATACACCGTGTCGTTCGCCATTTTGATGGCTTCCTCTTCGGTGTTGTAGGGCAGGATCGCCAGCACGGGCCCGAAGATCTCTTCGCGCGCGATGGTCATGTCGTTCGTCACGTTCGCGAAGATCGTGGGACGAACATAATAACCGCGGTTGAGACCTTCCGGACGGCCAAGACCACCCGTGACAAGCGTTGCGCCTTCCTCGATGCCTTTTTGAATCAGGCCCTGGATCTTGTTGTACTGCGCTTCGCTGACGACAGGCCCCATGGTGGTGCCTTCGGCAAACGGATCGCCGACCTTCACCTTTTCGGCGGTGGCTTTTGCGATTTGCGCTGCCTGATCGTGCTTGGCTTTCGGCACGAACATGCGGCTCGGCGCATTACAGGACTGACCCGAGTTCGTCATCATGGTCATCACGCCGCCGACGACCGCCTTCTGCAGATCGGCGTCGTCGAGGACGATGTTGGCGGATTTGCCGCCCAGTTCCTGCGCCACGCGCTTGACCGTATCGGCGGAGGCTTTCGCCACCGCGATGCCGGCGCGCGTCGAGCCCGTGAACGACATCATGTCGATGCCGGGATGAGACGACATCGCCTCGCCCACCGTAGGCCCGTCGCCATTGACGAGATTGAACACGCCGGGCGGAACGCCGGCTTCATCCATCACTTCGGCGAACAGCATCGCGTTCATCGGGGCGATTTCAGACGGCTTCAACACCATGGTGCAACCGGCGGCGAGCGCGGGCGCCACCTTGCAGGCGATCTGGTTGATCGGCCAGTTCCACGGCGTGATCATGCCGACGACGCCGACCGGCTCGCGCACGATGGCCGTCGAACCTTCGACACGTTCGAATTCGAAGTCCTTCAGCACCTTCATGGCTTGCGTGAAATGCGCGATGCCCATGGCAGCCTGCGCGTTCTTCGACAGGCCAAGCGGCGCACCCATTTCGCGGCTGATCGCCTGAACGATGTCGCCATAGCGCTTCTGATAGACCTCGACGATCTTTCCCATCAACGCGAGGCGTTCTTCCTTCGAGGTACGCGACCAGGTTTCGAAGGCCCGGCGGGCGGCGGCAACCGCCTTATCGACATCGGCTTTTGAACCCATGCTGATGCGGGCAAAGGGTTCTTCGTTGGAGGGGTCGATGACCTCCAAAGTCTTGGGCGTAACGGGGTCGACCCATTTGCCGTCGATGTAAAATTGTAGTTTGTTTTCCATGACTTAGTTCTCCCTTGACGATTCTTTTGACGGGGGACCGGCGCCCTGCCCGCGCATGTCTGATCTCATAAAATCACATCCCGCCGGGGCGGGCAAAGCGAGGTCTCGGAGCAGGAATTTGCTTTCGGACCGCACAGATCGCACCTCCCGCCGCAGGGCACGCATTCGCGCCGAGTGGCAGCCATGCTTGAGAGCGTTCTGGTTTCCGGGGCGCGCACCTCTAGCCATGGACGGATTCGGTTTCTCCGGCACCACTATTTGTTTTGCGATTTTTCGATTTATGGGGTGGGGTGGGGTTCTTCACATGCTCGATGAGCACATGGCGGCGAGTTTCGGTGACGCCTCGGCGTTTTTGCAGGGCCGCGGTCAATTCCATCGACGTTTTCATCATCTTGGCTGCCAGGGTCAGGAAAGCCTGGCGCGCATCGATGTAGATAGGCCCGTCTTCGCAGAGGTCGAAACATTTCATCGCGGCGCGATGGCAACGCTCAAGCTGCTCGGCGAGCAGCGCATTGGGATCGAAACCGAGCTGCAGCGGCAGCGCGGTTTCAGGTTCAATCGTGTTTGTGGGCACGGCCCTTTCTTCGGTCATCATGGCCGTAAATGTAAGGGCGTTTTGGAGGCGTTCGATGACTATCGTGTTTTTCGAGGAAGTCCGCGGGGTTTTCTGTTCAATAGCCACAATGATGAACGGAATATGGCGGCTAGTAGCCCTCTCCCCCAACCGGGGGAGAGGGTTGGGTGAGGGGGCCTCGCCGTTTGGGCGGTGCCGGAAATCGTTGCGCTGGCGTTGTGCCTTCTGAAAGCATCCGCTTGTTGAGGTACCCCCTCACCCCAACCCTCTCCCCCGAAGGGGGAGAGGGAGATTCTTGAGTTCGTTCAAGATCATTGCGACGACACTCGGTGCGTTGCCTGCGAGTTCCTCGTTGCTTATGCGCAAAACGGAGAAGCCTTGTTCTTCCAAAAATGAATCTCGCTTCGCGTCATAGCCGGTTCTGTGCGCATGAAACGGACCATCGAGTTCGATAATCAATTTGCGCTCAAGGTAAACGAAGTCAGCGATGTATGGGCCGATAGGAACCTGGCGTTTGAATTTGTATCCGCCCAGTTGTCGATTGCGCGCGAAAGACCAGAAGATTTTTTCGGCTTGCACGGGTTCGGCGCGCATGGTGCGAGCACGTTGGCGGTTGGATGCGAGTTTCGCGCGGCGAGATTTGGTTGTTTCTTCGACCATAAATCAAGAACTTCTCCCTCTCCCCCATTGGGGGAGAGGGTCGGGGTGAGGGGGCGGTGCAGCGGGCCCGGTGGTTCCAGTTTGTTGAGGTAAGCTGAGCAACTTTTTCAAATATCCGCTCGTTGCGCTACCCCCTCACCCTAGCCCTCTCCCCCAACCGGGGGAGAGGGAATACTCTCACTATCTTGCTATCACTTCCTCGGCCGCCATTCGGGCTCGCCTGCGCGCCAGAACATGAAGGCGATCATGTCGGCGTAGAGTTCGTCGTTCTGGGTTTTGGTGGAGCCTATGCCGTGGCCGGATTCGAGGTCGACGCGCAGCAGCACCGGATTGGGTGTGCCGGAGGCTTGCAGGCGGGCGGCGAATTTGGCGGGCTCCCAGGGGGAGACGCGCGGGTCGTTTATGCCGGTGGTGATAAGCACCGGGGGATAGGTTACGCCGTTTTTGAGGTGTTGATAGGAATCCATCGCGAGCAGGTTCTTGAAGCCCTGTTCGGTGGTGATGCTGCCAAATTCGGGGATGTTGGGCGGGCCGTTGGGGGAGAACTCGCTGCGCGTGGTGTTGGCGGCGGGCACGCTGTTGATCACGCCGGCGAAAAGATCGGGGCGTTCGGTGAGCGCCATGCCTATGGTGATGCCGCCGGCAGAACCGCCGAAGATGAAGAGTTTGTCTTTTGTGGTGATGCCTTGCGCAATCAGGTCTTCTGCGCAGGCGATGAGGTCGCGCCAGGTGTTCGGTTTCTTGTCGTCCTTGCCTGCGAGGCGCCATTCCTCGCCCTTCTCGCCGCCGCCGCGCACATGACACGACGCATAAGTGCCGCCTTCGCGCACGAAGCTGACATTGCGCGGGCTGAACATCGGCCATTGCGAAATGCCATAGGACCCATAGGCCTGGATCATGGTGACCTGCGGGCCGCTGGCGCCTTTGGGCTGCATCACCGTGAGCGGGACCATGACGCCGTCTTTGGCGGTGGCTTCGAGATCGCTCACGACGAATGCGGACGGATCGAAGGCGGGCATCACGCCGAGTTCGAGCTTGGCGAAATCGCCCTGTTGCGGATTGTAGCGATAAACGGCGGGCGGCACGTTCCAGCTTTCCAGCGCGATGGTGACGCCCGCGACGCGGGGATCGGTGAACACGTCGGAGACGGTGCCCTTGTAAGGCAGCATGACCTCTTCGGTGAGCGAACCGTTCGCGGGAATGCGCAAGAGGTGCGAATAGAGGCCCTGCCGCGTCAGCACGTAAAGCGCATCGCTGGCGGCGTGGATGGATTCGACCAGACGATCCGGTTGAACGGGCAGCAGAACCTTCGCCTTCGACAGCGGCTCTCCCGCCTTCACGGCCAGCACCTGAAAGGTTGGCGCGTTCTTGTGCGAGAGCAGGAAGATTTCGTTGCCGCGCATGTCGGCGCTGGTGATGCCGTCGTCGCGGGTGACGAAGGATTTCCACTGCGTCTTGGTATTGGACGCGGCTGCGGCGGGTGCAAGGAAGATCGTCCATTCGTTCTGCACGCCGTTGATGTCGAGCGCCATGGCATGGCTTGCGCCCGGAACGGTGACGATGACGGGCATTTCGTCGGGCGCGAATTTCAGCGCATTGGGCGAACCGTTGCCCAGCACGCGCACGGGTTCGTGTTTCAGATCCCAGGCTTCGACATTGGAGTCCTTGTATTTCTCGATTTCGGGATCGGTCTTGGCGAGCGGTTTGAGGCGATTGAAGTAGAGGATTTTTGAATCGCCGCTCCAGCTTTGCGCGCCGAACTCGGCGCGGTCGAGCGGGCCCGCAATCGCCTTGCCGGTCGCCGCATCGTAAACGGTGACCGAGGCCTGTTCGGAGCCGCCTTCCGAGATTCCGGCGGCGACCTTGGTGCCGTCGGGCGAGGCTGTGAAATAGTTGATGGCGTAGGGCTTGTTGCCGTTTTTCGCGCGCACGGCGGCAATGTCGATGATCTTGCGCGTGCCCTTGGCGTCGGAGACCATCAGGTCGAAATTGTCCGAGCCGGGGGCGCGGTATTCATAGAATGTGCGGCCGCCATAACGCTGATACATTTGCACGAAGCCGAAGCTGCCGCTGAAATCGGCGATGCGCTTTTCGAGCGCGGCACGCGGGGCGATCGCATCGAAAACGCGGCGCGTATAGGCGCCTTGTGCCTTCATCCAATCGACGGTGTCCGGCCCCATCTTCTCAAACTGGCGATAGGGATCGGTGATCTGCGTTCCGAACAGCGTTTCGGTGACGGGTTCGGATTTGGCAGCAGGCGGTTTTTCACCCAGGCCGATGGGTGCAAGCGGATCTGCGGGTGGCGGCGGGGTTTCGGCCCATGCCAGCGCGGCGATGCCCGCTGCCAACACGCCACACAGAACAGCTTTCGCTTGCATGGATGCCTCCCCGCCGAAAGGCCTGAAAGCTTAGGCCCGTTCGGTTCGCGGGGCTAGATTTTCCGGCTGTCATAGGCCCAGTGCAGCACGGCCTGGCGCTGGCGCGGACGGCAGGCGAGATCGCCTTTCTCGCAGTTCTTCTGAATCTGGCGGATGTGACGTTTGATAGCCTTCCAACGGCCGATCTGGCGGGCGTCGTCTTCCATGCGGCGGCCCATATAGTAGCGGCAATACCATTGAAACCAGCCGCGCGGATCCTCGACATGGATCCAGCCCTTCTTCTTCCACACCGAAAGCGGCTGGCTGGCGTCGACGCCAAAACAGTTGAGTTTGGGATCGCGTTTCCCTTTTGCGAGCCTGGCGTGGGCAAACCAGCTTTCGGGAAATTCCTTTTGGCAATCGGTCATATATTTGCCTGCGAAGATGCCGAGCGCGAGCATCTCCTTTGGCGTCAGGTCGGGCTTGAATTCGGCGGCAAAATTGCGGCCCACGGGTTCGGTGAGCGTGTAGCGGTAATTCCGCTGCATCTTGTCGTGGACGATGACGTGCCTGGGTTTCATGCGCTTTTTATATGCGCTTCGCAGCTCGCCGGTTCGAAGAAGAAGCGCCCGCGGAATTCCGCAGGCGCTTTTTTCTCAGTCGCGCTTGCCCTTGTGCGGCTTGCGGCTCAGTTCCGGCATCACGAAGGGCGGCGGGGCGGCCTTGGTTTTCGTGTTGGCACTGGCCTTGGGTTTCTTCTTTTCCTTGTTGCTGCGCTGTTCGCGGTTGGCCATGACGGCTCTCCTGGCTGAATCCGGGAAGCGCGAGAATAATGCGGCGCGTGCACGTCCGGAAGAGCTATCGCAGCTTGGGCAGCGCCGGGAAATCGCGCATCACTTCCTTGGGGGCGCGGTTGGGGTCGAACAGGCCCCAATGGGCTTCTTCGGGGTGAAGGCCGCCGCCCACAACAGCATCCGAAATGCGCCAGGGCGCATCGAACGCAGCGAAATAGGAGAAGGCGCGCGTCGCGGTTTGGGGGAAGCGCTTTTCCAGCGCGCGGTAGAAATCGTGCTGCATCGCTTGGGTGAAATTGAGCGAGGAAGGGCCGGTGGGAATGCCGGTTTCCTTTATCAGGACGGGGCCGGAGAAGACCCCGGCCAGAAGATCGCTCACCTTGGCGACGAAATCGGCCCAGTTTCCGGCATGGGCGGTGCGAAACCACGGCTCGAAAATGGGATGGACGTTGGCCATCAGGAAATCCATCTGCGCGAGAACCGGTTTGGCATCGGCGTGATCGAGGAATTCGGCGAAGGCTTCCGTGACCGTTAGCGGCAGGGCGGGAAGTTCGGCGCGCACCTGGCCCAGCATGTGTTCGAGATCGCCCCAGGCGGCGCGCTTGGAAAGGATCATCTCGTTGCCGAGCGAAAGTCCCGCCACGATATGCGGCATACGTTTGGCCGCGGCGATGGCGTTGGCAAGCTCCGCCTTGTTGTAGAAATCCCAGACGCCCATCACGACGGCCCGGAAGCCGAGCCCGCTTGCAATGTCGGCGATGCGTTCGGCGCCGCCTTGCGCGCCATAGGTGATGAGGGAATCGAAATGCGGGCGCAGGACGCGAAGATCTTCCCGGATGTTCTCGTCATTCGCCTGGGTGAGCTTGCCGTTGATCGCGTGGATGCCGGTGGGCTGGTAGGTGATGAACCGGCCCTTGGCCATGGCGGATTGCAAAAACGCAAGGTTGGCCGCGCGCGATGAAGTGACAGGTGCCGCAGGCGCCATCGGGGCCGCGGCGAGCGCGGCAGCGCCATATTGCAGCAATGCGCGTCTATTGTGATGCATGAGGGCCGAATCCGGAAAGCGCCCAGAACTCAAACGCCCTATTGCGGCAAATTTTTGGGATAGAGGATGCGCGCAATCGCCCGCAAGATGGCCCCAGAAACATCCGGTTTGCCTTTGACTTCGCGCTGGCTGTTGACGAAGGCGATCACCGTGACATCGCGTTCGGGCAGATAATAGGCCGAGGTGTTGTAGCCGGTGATGCCGCCCGTATAGCCGAACCACCCGGCCGAACAGCCGACGCCGAAACCGAATTTCACGCCGGGGCGCGGCGTGTCGCGGCAGGACAAGCGATCTTTCTGCGCGGCGGCGCTGTTGACCGTGCCCGTCACATACATTTTCACCCAGCGGCGCATGTCGGAGGCATCCGAGATCATCACGCCGGCGGCACCGGTGACGGCGGGCGGAAGCAAAACGGTTTCGTCGTCCCAGCCGCCTTTGGCGTTGAGTGTGTAACCGTGCGCGTAGGGTTCGGGCATGCCCGGATCGCTCACGGGATAGCTCGTGTTGGTGAAATGATGCGGTTTGAGAATGCGGTTTTCGACTTCGGAAGCCGCGCTGTGATGGGTGGCGGCTTCGATCACCATGCCGAGCAGGATGTAATTGGTGTTGCTGTAGTCGAATTGTTTGCCGGGCGGAAACAGCGGCGGATGATCGAGCGCTTTTTGCACCCATGGCAGCACGTCGAATTTGTCGCCGATCTTGAATTGGTAGGCCTGGAATTCGGGCAAGGAATAGAGATCGATGATGCCGCTGCGCATTTCGCCGAGTTGGCGAAGCGTGATGTGACCGGCGTTCGGCACCTTCACGGGCAGCTTGAACTTGTCGAGCGTATCGTCGAGCGAAAGCTTCTTTTCGTCGGCGAGTTGCAGAATCACCGTGTCGATGAAGGTTTTTGTGTTGCTGCCGATGCGGAATTTGTCGTTCGTGGCCATCGGGCGCCTGGCGGCCAGGTCGGCGAAACCGAAGCCGCGGAACATGACGCCGAGTTTGGGATCCCAGATGCCGACAACCGCGCCCGGCACCGGCGTCTTGCCGCCATAGGCTTTGAGCGTCGCGTTCACCGCATCGGCGATCTTGATTTGGATGTCGGCGGGGATTTGTTTTTCCGCAGCGTGTGCGCAGGTGCAGGCGAAAAGAATGCCGGCGACAACGAACGCTGAGAAATGGCGCATGTGCAAGCCCCGTTGTTCAGCCGGAACGAAGTCTGGGCCGGGCTGCGGGGCGAGTAAAGGTCCGTTGCATTTGTATAGGCATTTGCCTACAATATAGTTGGGGGCGGCGATGGATTTTTCGGGATTCGACTGGGATCAGGGCAATCGTGCCAAATGCAGAAAACATGGAGTTTCCACAGAGGCCATCGAAGCTCTTTTTCGCGGCGGCGTGACCATCCTTCCCGATGAGGCCCATTCGCAAATCGAGCGGCGCTTCAAGGCCATCGGCAGAACGGATGAGGGCCGAATGATTTTTGCGGTATTCACGTTCAGGAGGCGCGAAGGTGCGCTTTTGATCCGGCCGATCAGCGCTCGTTACATGCACAAGAAGGAAATCGCGCACTATGAAAAAAGTACCAAAAGCTAAGAAGCTGCCGTCGTTCAGGAGCGACCGCGCGGCGGAAGAATTCGTGGAGAAAGCGGATCTTTCCGAATACGATCTTTCGGGCGGGGAATTCGTGCGCTTCGAACTGAAGCCGAAGGACAAATCCGTCAATTTGCGCTTGCCAGGTCAGTTGCTGGATGCAGTTCGCAAACGCGCGAAACGGGCAGGCTTGCCGTATCAGCGGTTTATTCGGATGGCATTGGAAGAAGCGGTGAGGAAGTGAAGGGAGTTTCTTCATCGCGCAGACGCGCGATGGATGGGTGGCCCGGTCGAGCCGGGCCATGACGGTTGGGGAGTGAAAAAACAAAAACCCCGCGATCTTT
This sequence comes from Rhizomicrobium sp., assembly GCA_035545475.1. GTDB lineage: Bacteria > Pseudomonadota > Alphaproteobacteria > Micropepsales > Micropepsaceae > Rhizomicrobium. The sequence continues at coordinate 478 of DASZYI010000098.1, read as the reverse complement.
CGATCGCGGGGTTTTCGTTGAATTGTGTTGGCGGAGCCCGCTCGCGTTTGCGAGCAGTACATATCGTTCTGTCCTTAGCAGGACTGGCAGCGACCTACTCTCCCGCGGCTTGAGCCGCAGTACCATGGGCGCTGGGGGCTTTGACGGCCGAGTTCGGAATGGGATCGGGTAGAATTCCCCCGCTAGGACCACCAGTCCGGCAAAGGACAGAACGATTTCAATACGACACTGTCATTCCTTCGAGGCGCGCGTTCCGCGCGCACCTCAGGATGACGAGACTGAGTTTTTATTTTCGTCATGTTGAGGAGCTTTGCATTGCAAAGCCACGAAACATGACATGTCTGGCCTTGTTTCCAGACATGGAACGAGTGCTGGCGTTCAAGCCAATCGAGCGATTAGGACCAGTAAGCTCAATGCATTGCTGCACTTACACACCTGGCCTATCGACGTGGTAGTCTTCCACGGCTCTCAAGCGAAA
>DASZYI010000097.1:0-5671 GCA_035545475.1 Rhizomicrobium sp. | reverse complement strand
GCTCGCGCCCAACCGCCCAAGCGGCTAAACACCGCCCGATGAACGACCAGAAAGCCTTGGTGCTTTTCTCCGGGGGCCAGGACTCGACCACCTGCCTCGCCTGGGCGCTCGACCGTTTTGCGGCGGTGGAGACGGTGGGTTTCGCCTATGGCCAGCGCCATGCCGTGGAACTGGAAGCGCGCCCCCTTATCCTCGAAAAGCTGGGCCGCTTTCCCAAATGGGCGGATCGTCTGGGGGCGGACCATCTGTTGCCGCTCGATGTGCTCAAACAGATCGGCGGCACGGCGCTGACCGAAGACCGCAAGATCGAAATGGGCAGGAACGGACTGCCCACCACCTTCGTGCCCGGCCGCAACATTCTGTTCCTGACCGCAGCCGCCGCTCTCGCTTATCGCCGCGATTGCCGCCACCTCGTCGGTGGCATGTGTGAGACGGATTTCTCCGGCTATCCTGATTGCCGCAACGACACGATCCAGGCGACGCAACGCGCGCTGTCGCTCGGTATGGATGTGGAATTCGCCGTTCACACGCCGCTGATGTGGATCGACAAGGCCGCGACCTGGAAACTCGCCGAAGACCTCGGGGGAAAACCGCTGGTCGATCTCATCATCGAAGACACCGTCACCTGCTATCGGGGCGACCGCACGCACAAACACGCCTGGGGTTACGGCTGCGGCACATGCCCCGCCTGCGAATTGCGTGCGAAGGGTTATGCGGGTTACGCGCCGTGACCTATTCGGTGAAGGAAATCTACTACACGCTGCAAGGCGAGGGCACCCACACCGGACGCGCTGCCGTCTTCTTGCGCTTCGCAGGCTGCAATCTGTGGACCAGCCTCGAACGCGATCGTCTCACCGCAACCTGCCAGTTCTGCGACACCGATTTCGTCGGCACCGATGGCCCTGGCGGCGGCAAATTCGCAACCGCCGAAGACCTCGCCGAAGCCGTGCGCGCCAAATGGCCGAGGGATTCGCGCGCCCAGCCTTACGTCGTCTGTACCGGAGGAGAACCCTTGCTGCAGATCGACGAAGCCTTGATCGCGGCACTTCACGCCCACAGTTTCGAAATCGGCATCGAAACCAACGGCACGCTGTTGCCACCGCCCGGCATCGACTGGATATGCGTCAGCCCCAAGGCGGGCGCGGATTTTCAGTTGAAGCACGGCAACGAATTGAAGCTCGTCTATCCGCAAAAAGACGCGCCGCCCGAGAAATACGCAAACCTCGATTTCGCGAACTTCTTCCTACAACCGATGGACGGCCCTGACCGCGAAGCCAACACCCGCGCCGCCACCAAATATTGCCTCGCGCACCCGCAATGGAGGCTATCATTGCAAACTCACAAGCTGATCGGGATTCCCTGATATCAATTCCCACTGTCATCCCCGGCGAGCGCAGCGCAGCGAAGCGAGGGAAGGGGACCCAGGCGGTTGGTCCTGATCAGCGTTTGCCAACTGGGTCCCCTTCCCCTCGCTGTCGCTCGGCCGGGGATGACAAATTTGTGCTTACGCTTTTACCTTCCGCGGCGCCGTCTCGCGGATCAGCATCATCGCAACAACCGCAATCGCATAGGCAATGGTCATATACCACGCAGGCGCCAGCTTGTTGTGCATGTTGTCGATCAGCCATTTGACGATGGGCTGCGCCGATCCTCCGAAAACCGCGATGGAAACCGCATAGACGATCGACACCGTGCCGGATCGTATTCGCGCAGGCACGGTTTCAGTGAGTGCAACGATTACCGGCGTCGCGCTCATTGCCAGCAGAATGCTCATCGCGCCCGCCATGCTGTAGAGTGCCCATGTCGTTCGATAGGTCGAAATCACCCAGAACGCCGGAACGGCGGTTACCACCACAAGCACACCGAACCCGACCATCAACGGCTTGCGCCCCAGATAGTCCGACAGATAGCCGCTCAAGGGCTGGAACGTGATGGCCGTAACTCCGAGCACGATGTTCACGCCGAAGGAAATGTTCGCCGGCATGTGAAGCGTGTCGATGGCATAGGTCGTCATATAGCCGCCGACATAGGTTGCGATCGTGCCGCCCATCAGCATCAACAGCCCCAGCAGCGCCGCCATTTTATAAGGCTTGAATTCTTCCCAGCGCGAAACCTGATTGTCCGACACGAGCGAATGCGTTTCGGGAAGATTGCGCCGTGCGATGATGCCGAACGGAACGATCACCGCGCCCAAAAGAAACGCAACGCGCCAACCCCAATCTGTCAGTTGCTGATCGTTCAGCACAGTCGCCAGCACTGTGCCCGCGATGCCTGCGGCCAACACCGCCGTATCCTGTGTCATGTATTGCAACGACCCATAAAACCCGCGCCGTTCCGGCGGTGCGGCTTCGACAAGAAACGCCGTCGAAGGCCCAACTTCGCCGCCGAGCGCAAATCCCTGCAACAATCGAAACAGGATCACCAGAACCGGCGCCGCCATGCCGATCTGCGCGTAAGAAGGTGTCAGCGCCAGCCCGATCACGCCCAATCCCATCAGCGCGAACGAAAGCACCATCGCAGGGCGCCGCCCGATCTTGTCACCCATATTGCCGATGACAATGCCGCCCAAAGGCCGCGTCAGAAAACCCACGCCGAACGTGATCAGCGTGAACAGCAAATCATTTCCGCCCGTCGCGAACGGAAAGAACGTCTTGCCGATATAAACCGCGAAATAGCTGAAGGTGAGAAAGTCGTAGAACTCCAGCGCATTCCCCGCCGCCACCGCCGCCACATGGCGCGCGAGCAGCTTTGGCCGTCCGGCCGGAACACCATCGTCGGTAACAGCCACCATGTCAGCCCCCGTTTGAAGCGGATGCTAACACAGTTTTCTCTTACCTCCCCCTACGCGGGGAGGTCGACGCGCGGAACGCGCGGTGGGTGGGGCCTGCGTCTAAACCGAAGCCACTCGCTTCAACTGCTCACGCCGCGCCTTCGGCTCCCGCGCCCCCAAATCATCCAGCAAATCCCGCTTCATCGCCCCCGCCGAAGGCTCATCCCACAAATTCCGCCATTGCAACGGATCGTTCTTGAGATCGTAAAGCTCACCCTCGCTGCCGTCATAGATCGAAGACCTGTTGTAAGCCGTCACGATCCACCCATCGCGATAAAGCGTGCGCATCGAAACCGACACGCCGTTGAATTCGGAATCCCATTCGGTAAATACAGCCTCGCGTTTCGCGGCTTCGGCAGCGCAATGGGGCAGGGCAGAGCCCTCCATCCATTCGGCAGGCGCAACACCTGCGATCTCGCAAAATGTCGGCGCGAAATCCACCTGTCCCACCGGCGCATCGAAAACCTGCGGCGCGATCTTCGCATTCGGTGCGGGCCGCCAGATCAGCGGCAACCGCATCAGGCTTTCCACATGATGCGGCCCTTTGAACAGCAATCCGTAATCGCCCTGAAATTCGCCGTGGTCGGTGGTGAAGATCACATCCGTGTCGCCGTCCCAACCGCGCGCCGTGATCTTCTCCATCACGCGCGCGATGGCCTCGTCGATCAGCTCGTTCTTCACATGCGTCAGCGCATCGATCTCGCGCAACTGATCGGTGGTGAGCGTCTTCGGAACCCAATCCGGCGGCGCCTCGTAACAAGTCACACGCTCGCCCGTCCACCATTCGCGCCAGTGTCGCGGCTTACCCGAAAGGATTTCATCGATCTTCTCGTGGCTGCCCGGATACCCCGCAGGGACGTCCAGCTCCCGCCAATTCACGCGATGAATTTCGCTCTCCGGCGGATCCCATGGATGATGGGGATCGGGAAAACTCATCCACACAAACCAGTCGTCATCCGCCGAAAGCGAATCCAGATAGGCAAGTGTCCGCTCCGCCACCCAATCGGTGTGATAAAGCGCGCGCGGCACCTTGTTGTGCTTCACCTGAATCGCGCCGGTATCGCCTTCGCCAAACGAATTCTGCGCCATCGTCGCCGGATTGAGCACCGGATAAAAGAAATCCTGAACCTCAGGATGCTTCTCCATCAACCAGCGCGGATAATGCAAAAGCCCGCGCGCCCCATGCGCCGCCAATTCCATGTGATCGAACCCGCGATGCGGCCCAAACTCATGCAGCATCGCCATGCGGTTTTCATAAGCCGAAATATCGAGAAACGGCTCGAAATGCGCCTTGCCGATCAGCGCGGTCTTATAGTTCTTCTTCTCTTTCAAATACCGCGCAACAGACGGCGCCTCCACGGGAAGCGGCACACCATTCATCCACACGCCATGTGTCGAAACATACTGCCCCGTCACCATGGTCGACCGCGCCGGCATGCAAACCACATTCTGCGCATGGCAACGCGTATAATTGATCCCATCCTTCGCCAGCCTATCAATGGCAGGCGTCCGCGCGATCTTCTGCCCGTTCACACCAATCGCATCGAACCGCATCTGATCGGTGGTGATGAAAAGAATTTTCCGGCCCATGTCGGAACCCTGGCTTATTCCGCTGCGTGAAGCACGGGAATCTTGCGCACATCCACCCGCTTCTGTGCGTGCCACGCATCGTAAGCGGCCTGCATCCGAAGCCAGACGGCGGGGCCGTCACCGAATGCTTTTCCAAGCCGAACGGCAACCTCGGGCGAAACCGGCTTTTTCTCGTTGAGAATGTCGTAGAGATGCTGGCGAGAGATACCCAAATGATCCGCAATCTCCGACTTCGTCATGCGGAGCGCCGGCAGGATTTCTTCGCGCAGCAGTTCGCCCGGATGGGTGGGACAACGGGTGGAATTTCGTTTCGCAGCATATTCGGTCATGGCAGCATTCCTTCAGTGATATTGCTCAAAATCGATCCGGTAGATGTCTCCTTGCTCGAACTCGAATGTCAGGCACCATGGGCCGTTGACGTGAATAGAATAGCGTTGCGGCTTTCCCTTCAACGGATGGAAATCGAACCCCGGAAGATTTAGCTCTTCCAGTGCAGATGCTGCATCCATCCGGTCAAGGCGGATAAGGATGCGCTTGTGCATTCGGGCGTCGATTTTCCGTGCACTACCTGTGGTCCAGAGATCGGCAAGAGCCTTGTTCCTGAACGTCTTGAGCATGTCTTATGTAAGCACATCGCTTACAGTACGTCAACCATCTGCTGACATTCAAAACCACTCCACAATCTCATCCATATCCGGCCGCGCCCGTTCTTCCAGCTTCACATCCGACGTGCCGATGTAAACAAACCCCGCAATCCGTTCGCCCGGCTTCAATCCCAAGCCTTCCTTCACATGCGCATCGTAAGCGCACCATTCGGTGATCCAGTTCGCCACGAATCCAAGCGCGTGCGCCGCGATAAGCATGTTCTGGCAAACGGCACCGGCTGAAAGTACCTGCTCCCATTCCGGTATCTTGATGTTCTCGGTCACGCGGCTCACCACGCCCACCACCACGGGCGCGCGCAGGAATCTTTCGCGTTCGGCGTCCTGATGCTTTTCCTTTTCGCCCGCAGCCTTCGCGGCATCGGCCAGAATCTCGCCCATGCGTTTGCGGCCCTTGCCCTCGAACACGATGAACCGCCACGGAAACAGTTTGCCGTGATCCGGCGCCCGCGCCGCGGCCTGCAGAATCAGGGCCAGTTCCTTCTTGTCCGGCCCCGGTTCTTTCATCGCCTTGGCCGTGCCCGAGCGGCGGGAAAGCAGCAAATCCAGGGTAGTAGGCGAGGGCCGGTTCAGGGCATGGCCCTCATGC
>DASZYI010000096.1:0-33347 GCA_035545475.1 Rhizomicrobium sp. | reverse complement strand
CCTTGAGCGAAATCTCCTTCGCTGCGGCCACGATGCCTTCCGCGATGATGTCGCATTTCATGATGCCGCCGAAGATGTTGACGAGGATGCCTTTCACATTCGGATCGGAGACGATGATCTTGAAGGCCGCGGTGACTTTCTCTTTGCTCGCGCCCCCGCCGACGTCGAGGAAGTTCGCCGGTTCTTCGCCATAGAGTTTGATGATGTCCATCGTCGCCATGGCGAGCCCTGCGCCGTTCACCATGCAGCCGATGGTGCCGTCGAGCTTGATGTAGGAGAGATCGTATTTCGAGGCTTCGACTTCCGCCGGATCTTCTTCGTCGAGATCGCGAAGTGCCTGAACGTCCTTGTGGCGGTAGAGTGCGTTGTCGTCGAAATTGATCTTGGCGTCGAGGCAGATGACCTTGCCATCCTTCGTCACGACCAGCGGATTGATTTCGAGCAGGCTCATGTCCTTCGCGATGAAGGCGTCATAGAGACTCTTGATCAGCGCGCCGCATTGTTTGGCCTGGTCGCCCTTCAGCTTCAGCGCCGATGCGATCTCGTTGCCGACATAGGGCGAGTAACCGGCCGCCGGTTCCACCTGAAACGTATGGATGCGGTCGGGCGTCTTGTGCGCGACTTCCTCGATGTCCATGCCGCCTTCGGTCGAGGCGATGAACGCAACCCGGCTGGTGGCGCGGTCGACCAGCGCGGAGAGGTAAAGTTCGCGGTCGATGGCCGAACCGTCTTCGATATAGAGCCGCTTCACCACGCGGCCCTGCGGACCCGTCTGGTGTGTGACCAGCGTCATCCCGAGCATCCGCTCGGCTTCCTTCTTCACGTCCTCGATGGACTTCACCACCTTCACGCCGCCGCCCTTGCCGCGCCCGCCCGCATGGATCTGCGCCTTCACAACCCAGACCGGGCCCGGCAGTGCCTTGGCCGCTGCCACGGCTTCGTCGACGGTGAAGGCAGGCTTGCCGTTTGGCACCGGCACGCCGAATTCGCGCAGCACGCCTTTGGCCTGATACTCATGGATGTTCATGTGCGGTCCCGGAAAATGAGAGGCGAGGGAAGGGGCCGGAATGCCCGGCGCGGGCGCACAATATCAGCCGAAACCCCTCACGCAAGGCTTTGGCGGAACGGGAAGCTCAGGCTTTTTGTCCCGCCAGTTCGCCGTAATCTTCTTGCACGGGAACGGTAGCGGGACGCGGCAGCCGCTTGCGCAGCCAAATCACGAACATCGCTGAAAGTAGGGCGAGCGCGGCGCCGCCCAGGCCGTCCGACAGATGATGCCCGCCGTCGATCGGCGTCGACAGGATAACGAGCACGTTCAAGACCATCACCGGCCAGAAGAATTTCGGCATTCCTCGATAGGCGATCATCAGGATCGCCGACAGCGCGACGTGATAGGAAGGAAACGCCACCAGCCCGTGCATGCCTTCCAGACTCAGATGCGTCAATTGGTGTGCGCGCAGGTCGAAGAACACCTGTTTGTAGGCGAGATCCACCAACGGATGGTTCTGCAGATAGAACGCATCGCTCGGATGATAATAGGCAAGCGCACCGGCCGACGGCAGCAATCCTGCAATCGCCACGCAAAAAAACGACGAGACCATCACGGTGCCGACCATCTCGCGCACACGCTCCGCGCGTCCGACCGCGGTGAGCAGCACCACCGAGAGCGCAATCTGCGCCAGCGTGCTTTGATAGACGAGCGTCGACAGCACATCGACCCATGGCCGCGCATTCGCGAAGGCGATATAGGAATACCAGTCGAACCCGATGGCTTCGTCGAACGCGGCAAGTGTTCCGTCGATCAGCGGAAGATTCCATGTCGTGACGAGATAGCTGAAGATGCAGGCGGCCGCGGAGTAGACCATGAGGAAGGCCGTTTCGATCGACATGACCGCTAGCCTCTCGTCGGGCCTCACGCGCGTATAGACGAAGCCGATCAGGGCCAGCGTCCCTGTCACGCCAAGGCAGGCGGCAAGGCTTTTCATGTCGAGGGAAAAGCCGCGCGCGACGATCCACACCGCATCCAGCGCGATGAGGGCCAGAGTAGCCGCGATCTTCAGGCGGAATTCGGTCATGGCCCGAGCATGGCCCGGGCGCGCTTAATAAACGGTGCCTTAATACCCGCTATCTTCGCTGCCGACCCCGCCTTCGAGCGTCATGCCCGAAAGGTCTTCTCCCGCAGAGACTTGGGCGGACGGCTGCACGCAGACCTGCGCGCGGTAGGAGAAGAAGAAATCCCCCGAACCCCAGCGGCGCAGGTTGACGCGTTCGGTGCAGTCCTTCACCGGCTTGGCACGCGCGCATTTCAGCATCCCGCCGCGGTAGTGGACGAGCGCCTCTCCGGCCGCGCAGGCAAGCGTTTGGCCGTTTTCGAACGTGCCGGCCAGGCCCTGATCGGATTGCGCGACATCGCCCACGGTCACGCGCACGGTGGCGCCGGGAATGCAACGCGCGATTTCGCCTTCGTAAGACCCTTCGATCCAGGTGTCGGGGATCATGTGCGAAGCCGGATATTCGCGCCCGTTGCGGTCGACGCAGACCGCATGAATGGATTTGACGACATTGGCTTCCTGCTCGACACAGGCATTCTGCGCATTCACCGAAACGCTGCCGCCGACATTGCCGCCCGCCTTGTTCACGATGGTGACGTACTGGCTGCCGCCGTAGGAGATGGCCGTGGCGCTCGCATTGGCCTGTGCCGCGGCATAGGCATTGGCGAAGGCAAATGCGTTCGCCGAGGCTTCGCTGCTGCCGTTTCCCTTGTTGATGACGACTTGTTTGTTGATCGTCACATTCTTCTCGATGTTGATATTCTTCGAATTGTCAATGTTTTTGGTGATGTTGATGGTCTTGGAATTGTCGATGTTCTTGTTCACCACCACCGACTTGTCGATGTTGATGGTCTTCGACAGATCGATGTTCTTGGTGACGTCGATGTGTTTCGAATTGTCGATGACCTTCGACACGTTGACGCTGTTGTTGATGGTCACCGGCTTGTAGACGCTGATGTTCTTCGAATTGTCGATGGTGTTGTTGATCGTCACCGGCTTGTTGATGGTAACGGTTTTCGACGCATTGATCGTGTTGTTGATGGTGACCGGCTTGTTCACCACCACCGACTTGTTGATGGTGATCGGTTTGTAGACGTTGATCTTGTTGTTGATCGTCACCGGTTTGAAGATGGTGACGTTCTTGTTGATGCTGATGGTTGAGCCGCCGCCATTGCCGGGATACGCCGCAGCACATGCCGGTCCGGCCGCCAAGGTGCCGAATCCGCCTGTCCCGGCCAGCGCTTCGCCCGCCGGCGCGAAGGCCAGCACCGCTGCAAGTGCTGCGGCAAGGTGCGAATTCGGACCTCGCGCCATGGTGAACGCTCCTTAATCCATGCATCCTATGCACAAGGGGCCGCGAGGCGTGGAAAACCCGCACACAGGCTTAATGGCAGGGGAAGGGGTTCACGAAACATGCCATTGCGGCAGGGTTCTTTTGGGGTGGCGCTGACCCAATTCGGGACAGTTGGGCGCTGCCCGGCAAGCCGGAAGCGCGCACCGTGATCCCGATCTCGGACGACAATCCGGTTCGTCTTACTCCCTATGTGAACTGGGCGCTGATCGCACTGTGCGTGCTGGTGTTCGCCTATCAGTTTTCGCTCGGCCTACAGGGCGAGCAACTGGTGATCAGCCTGGGTTTCGTGCCCGCAATGCTGCTGCATCCCCAGCAGACCCTAGCGGTGGTGCCGGCCTTTCCCGCGGCGCTCACCATTTTCACCTCCATGTTTCTGCATGGCGGCTTCCTGCATCTGGGCGGCAACATGCTTTACCTGTTCATCTTCGGAAACAATGTCGAAGATGCGATGGGCCATGCGCGGTATCTGCTGTTCTACCTCGTCGGCGGAACGGCCGCCGCGCTCACCATGGCCTTTGTCAGCCCCTATTCGTTGATCCCGATGATCGGCGCGTCGGGTGCGATCTCCTGCGTTCTGGGCGCCTATGTGTTGCTTTATCCGCGCGCCAAGGTGCGAGTGGTGGTGCCGTGGGGATTTGCGATCTTCTATCCGTTCCGCATCGGCGCGGTGTGGGTGGTGGGCTTCTGGTTTGCGTTGCAGCTTTTCAACGCCGCCTTTTCCGACTCCACACAGCCGGGCGTCGCCTGGTGGGCGCATGTCGGCGGCTTCATCGTCGGACTGCTGCTCACACCGCTGCTGAAATCGGACGACATCCCGCTGTTCGGCATCCCTCGGCGCGGCCCTTGGGGTTAGCCTTCATCGCAACGCGAAACCCACACCTCCGCGTCCTCCGCGCCTCCGCGTGAACCATTCGCGGCGAAATCCCAATTCCGCACAGCGCTTTTAGGATTAACACAAGCTTTCCGCGCATTCGGCATTGGCACGGCTCATGCTCTGTGAAGTTCCAGACAAGGCGGGCGTTCCGAACTGGTTCAGCCCGCGCAGAACACATGAGTACCGGGGCGTTGGGGTATGAAACATCGTAACAGTCATCTTCTCGTTGGTTACTGGAGCCGCCTGCGCCGCGGGCGTGCCGTGCCGGATCAGACCGACATCGACCCGCGCGCCATCAAGCGGATGCTCTCCCATGTGTTCATTCTCGATGCGAAAGACATCGAACGCCCGGTCTATCGCCTCGCGGGCACGAGCCTGTGCGAACGCTTCGGCGCCGAATTGAAGGGCATCAGCTTCCTGTCGCATTGGGAAAGCCAGAGCCGCACCGCGCTTGCCGGTATCCTGAAACAGGCATTGGCCGCCAAGCAGCCTCTGTGCTTGTCCTCGATTGCGGCGACGGCGGATTGCGGCATGGTGGAATGCGAAACCATTCTCGCTCCGGTCAGCTTCAACGGCACGGAACCGACGCGCTTCGTCGGCATGGTGCAAATCCTCACCGATGTGAACGCGCTTTGCGGCAAGCCGATTGCGTTCGAACGTCTCGTCGCGTCTCAAATGGTGCGCGAAGACGAACCGCTGCCGATCCCCGATTTCCCGCCGCCGGCCGCCCTCGATTCCCTGCGCGGCGCCAAACCCCGCCTGCGTCTGGTGGTGAACCATGGCCAACCCCTTCCCGCCCAACCCATCGACCACGTCGCCCGCCTTCTCGACGTGTTCGGAACGGGGATTGCGGTAGAGGTTTGATTCTCACAGGTCCCTGTTCCGTCATTGCCCGCCTTTTGTGCGGGCGATCCAATTTTTCCAAACCGCGTTGGTGCACGCGGAGGCGCGGAGAACGCGAAGGTTCGTATCTTCTCCGCGTTCTCCGCGCCTCCGCGTGAGATAACTACCCCGCAATCACCAGCGCCCGATCCTCACCCGCCGCGATTCGTTCCATCACACGCCTGCGCACCACAAAGCGCGTGATGACAAACTGAACCACGAACAATCCGATCTGTCCCGCCATCGGCACCACCGCGTTGAACCAGGCCCAGGCTTTCGGCCCAATCGCGAAGGCCACATAAAGATTGGCGCCCGCGAGAACGAACAGCCACACCGCCCAGGCGCGGCTCCAGAACAGAGTGAAGCCCTTGCTGACATTCTGCGTCACGATGGCGGGCATGTAGCGGTCGAGCCAGTTCGACGACAGCATCACGCAGGCAATGGCAAACGTGCCGATGCTGGGCTTGACCATCACAAAGCGCGCGTCGTGCGTCAGCAACGAGGCCCCGCCCAGCACGATCACCAGCGCAAGGCTCGCCCATTGCATCGTGCTTATCGCTTGCTTGCGGTATTTCAACCACGCGATCTGCGCGATACCGGCCGCGATGCCCAGCGGAATGGCGGCGTAGATGCTGCCGGTGATCGCGTAGAACGCGATGAAGACGATGGTGGCGATGAAATCCGACAGGATCGGCTTGAACGCTTTCAAGAACATGAGCATGTCGAAGTCCTTTCAGGATTGGGACGTGTCGAGGATTTCGCGCAGGTAAGCGACGTGATCGGCGAAGGCCTTGCGTCCCCTGGGCGTCGCCTGCACGCGCGTCTGCGGCCGCTTGCCTTCGAAGCGCTTTTCGATGTCGACGTAACCGGCCTTCGCCAGCGTTTCGAGATGTGCGCCCAGATTGCCGTCGGTCGCGCCCGTGATCGCTTTCAGCCGCGTGAATTCGATGCGGTCCTTGCGGTCGATGGTGTTGAGCGCGGCCATGATCTTCAGGCGCAGCGATTGATGGATGATCTCGTCGGGCGCGGCCATCTCAGCTCCTGAGCCACAACCCGATGCCGACGAGCGAGCCGCCGCCGACCACCGCCATCCAGATGTCGTAATAGCCGCCGCTCAGCCAGTAACCGGCGAGCGTCAGCACGGTGAGAACCGCCGCCGCCACCATGAAGGCGCGTCCCACCCACATGCCGAACAGGAACAGCGCAAAGGAAAACAGGGTCGGCCAGAACGCGGTCTGCGCGCGCCAGTCGAAATGGCCGAGACGGAGCCAGAGGCTGCCGAAAAAGATGAAGGTGAGAACGGTCGCCGGAATCTGCCAGCGAAAACCGCGCCCCTTCGATCTTGCGCGCGCCGCCATCGCAACGCTGGCAAGCACGCCGAACAGATTGAGCCCCAGCCAGATCCAACCCGCCCGCGCTTCGAAATAGTGCGAAGAGGCATAACCCGCGAACCAGATCGCGCCCCACAGGAAGAAGGACTGGCTCACCTTGCTATAGGTGAGGAATTCCTTGGTCCGCTGCTCCATCCCCGCCACATCGGCCAAAAGCGCAGAGGCTTCCTCGCGGTCGACAGTCATAGGCGCTTCTCCAGAGTACTCTGTGTGACAGAGTATGTAGGAAATCCCCTCCTCCATTCAAGGCGCCGGCCCCACCCGTCGCGCTATCGCGCGTCGGGGGGGTGGGGGGCCGCGCAACAGCCTCCGGCCCCCAACCCGCCCAATCCGAATAGGGATGGTATATCGGGTGTAACGCAGCTCTTACGGATTGGGCGCCGGAGGCTGCTGCGAATTGTTGGCCGGGTTCTGGCTCGGCTCGGCGTGGAGCACGGCGCGATTGAGGGTCGCCGCGTCCTGCTTTTCCTTGAGGAAGGGCACTTCGTATTTCTCGACCTTGGCCCGGTACGCGTTGAAGGCCGCATCGTCCTCGGGCAAGCGTTTGTCGCAACGGTCGGGTGGAAGATGCTCCGTCTCCTGGCACCACAGATCGAAGTTGAGGGTCTGGACGTTGAGCCGTCCGCCATCGGGCGGCGGCGGCGGCAACGGCTGCGCGATCGCGGCACCGGCCAGAAAGGTTGCGGGCAGGAGCGAAAGACCGAACGCGTGCTTCTTCGTCATGGCTTCGAGCATAGGCTCGAACGCAGCCTTGCGATAGGTGCGCTCACAAAGCTTTCGCAAAAAACATCACCCACATCGCCAGGAGCACGAAGTTGCTGATGGCAAACGCCGACAGGCGGTGGATGACGTTGTTGTAGGCGATGTGAATGAAGCTGTGCAGCACGCGCAACGCCACATAAGCCCAGGCCAGCCAGACGACCGTCTGATCGGTGCGGTTCGTGACATAGAACATCAGGCAAATGGCGTAGAACAGCACCGGCAATTCGGTGAGATTCATGTAATTCCGGTTGGGGATCGAAACGCTTCCCGGCACGCGATCCGATTCGCCATATTTGAAATCGTCCGGCCCCACATGACCTGCGAAAGCGGCGCGGAAACGCCGGATCGGTATGAACAGCAAAACAGTGAATGTGAGAAGCGCAAGCGCTCCCATCGCATACAAAAGCTGATCTTGCATCGAATGCCCCCCGTTCGGATGCGGACTATTCCGCGGCGATGTTCCTCTGTTCGTCTTCGGCCACGCGCACATGCTCCGCGGGCAACGCGGCGCGTCCCAGGATCATGTCGGAGGCTTTCTCCGCGATCATAATGGTGGGCGCATTGGTGTTGCCGGAAACAAGCGTCGGCATCACCGAGGCATCGATCACGCGCAGGCCTTCCACGCCGTGGACGCGCAACTGACCGTCGACCACCGACATATTGTCGTTGCCCATCTTGGCGGTGCCGACCGGATGATAGATCGTCTCGGCGGTCTCGCGGATGAAGGCGTCGATCTGTTCGTCGCTGCGCACATGCGCGCCCGGCATCAGCTCGGGACCGCGATAGGCATCGAATGCCTTTTGAGCAAATACATCGCGCGCGATCTTCACGCCCTCGCGCAACGCACGGCGATCTTCTTCGGCTTCCAGATAATTCGGCTGGATCAGCGGCACCACGTTGGGGTCGGTCGATTTGATCGAGATGTAGCCCCGGCTCTGCGGACGCAACTGGCAGACATGCGCCATGAACCCATGTCGATCCGCCTTCTTCCGCGTGTGATCGAACATCAGCGCCGCGATGAAATGGTATTGCAGATCGGGATGTTCGAGATCCGGGCGGCTCTTGATGAAGGCGCCGGTCTCCAGTCCCTGGCTCGTCGCCACGCCCGTCCCGAACAGAATGTATTGCAGACCCACCTTGACCATGTTCTGCGGTTTCATCGCGCTGTAGAGCGTGATGGGCTGTGTCGATTCATACTGGATCGAACAATCGAGATGGTCCTGCAAATTCTGGCCGACGCCCGCGAGATCGGAAACGACGGGAATACCGAACCGTTTCAACGTCTCGCCGGGACCGATGCCGGAGAGCAGCAGCGTTTGCGGCGAATTCACCGCGCCACCCGACAGGATCACTTCCCGGTCGGCGCGCACCTGTATCGTCTGTTTCTTCTGTACGAATTCGACACCGGCCGCGCGCTTGCCTTCGAACAGGATGCGGCTGACGAGCGCGTTGGATTCGATCTTCAGATTGGGGCGGTCAAGAACAGGCTTGAGATAGGCGGCAGCCGCGCTCCACCGGCGTCCCTCATGGATCGTCAGTTGATACGGTCCAAAGCCTTCCTGCGCATAGCCGTTGAAGTCTTTGGTGACCGGATGGCCCGCTTCCTTGCCCGCTTCCACGAAGGCGCGGAACAGCGGATTTGCCGAACGGCCATTCGACACATGCAACGGCCCCGCATCGCCATGGAAATCGTCGCCGCCGCTTTCGTAGCACTCCGCCCGTTTGAAGTAGGGCAGCACATCGGCATAAGACCAGCCTTCCAGTCCCATCTGCCGCCAGTTGTCGTAATCGCGCGCGTGGCCGCGGATGTAGATCATGCCGTTGATCGACGACGATCCGCCCCAGCCCTTGCCGCGCGGCCAATAGAGGCGGCGGTTGTTGAGGTATTGCTGGCCTTCGGTGTCGTAATACCAATTGTATTTGTTGGGTTTGCCCAGAAGCTGTGGAATGCCCGCCGGCATGTGGATCATCAGCGACTTGTCGCGCCCGCCGGCTTCGATCAGCAGCACGCGCACATTCGGATCGGCGCTCAGACGATTGGCGAGCACGCAGCCGGCGCTGCCTGCGCCGATGATGATATAATCGTAAGTGTCCATGTTTTTCCCAGGTCGCGATCCAGTCCCTGGAACTGACATTATATCATTCTTTCCGATCCGTCAGCGTTCACCGCACCAGCGCGACCGCGTTGCACCTGACGCCATTGACCCGCACATCGGCCTCGCCCAGGCCTAGTCCCAGAAGTCCGGTCAGACTGTTGATCACCCCGTCCAGCGGTGTTGCCACCGTGGAGAGTGTGGAATTGACCGCGCTCTTGACCGGACCGTTTCCCAAGCCGAGGCCCAGGCCCAGGAGGTTGATCCTCAGGTCGAGCGTGCCCAGCAGGGTGGAAAACAGGGATTGCATCAGGTCACCGGTTTTGACCGTCTTGACCGTGCCCGATGCGATCTCGTTGCCGTTGAAACTCACATCCTGCCAGGTAAGCCCGCCCAGTTGCGTGTTCGCAAAACCCGTCACCTTGATCAACGTGGCGTTGATAAGCGACGCATAGCTCAGCGTTTCCGAGGTGGTGAAGTCGTCAAGCGCGGCGACGTTGAGGCTCGCGATTGCAGCCTGGCCGATGCTGGGCGCAACCGAAAGCGTCACGGAATTGTCCGCGGACGTCGCGCCGCACTGGATCGACGATAGCTTGGCCTGCGCCGAAGCAAGCTCGATGAAGACCGGCACATCGATACTCGCCACGCTCGAGAGTGCGGACCCCGCCGGCACCACCTGGACGTCGAGATAGAGGCGTGCCTGCGCCGTCTTCACCACCACATCGTTCTTGTCGGTGATGGCGATCCACGGCGAGTTGGACGGGCGCTGCCCGATGGCAAGCGTGGCCGTGACCTTGGTGAGGCCGGGCACGCCCGTCGTCACATCGAACTGTACCTGATGGCCGCCTTGCGCGATGCCGAGTGCTGCCGTCGCCAGATCGAGCGCGCTCACCGACACGCCCGAACCTCCGTTCGGATTGAGATAATCCTGATCGCCATAGGGCCCCAGATTCATCAGGCTGCCCATTTCGATCTCTTGGCTGCCCGCGGCATTGGCAAGCGTTTGCATGGCGCTTGCAGCGGAGGTATTGCCGTTTGCATTCAGCACATCCGCGATGCCGCCCAACGCCTCGGCGGTCGACATCTTGGTGGCAAGCGTCTGATTGAACGACCCGCCCGTGAGATCGAGCCGCGATTTGAGCGCGTTGGAATATTGGAAAAGATCGACCTGCGCGCTTGCGAGCGCGTTGTAGTCCATCACCGACAGGCTGACGGTGCTTCCCAGCAGACCGGACAACAGCGAATTCGCGATGCCGCCCTGTAATGACAGCAAGCGCGACCCGATGGAGAAGCTGGCAAGTTCGGCGCGCGCCGCCGTCGCCGTGCGGGAGATCGAAAGCGAATTGCGGCCAAGCAGGACGGATGCGAAATAAAGATCGGCCGTGGATTTGAGCGTCACCTTCGCCGCATTCATCGACACGCTATTGTCGGGCGTAAAACGTTTATCGACCGCAAGGCTCGCAAGAGGTCGATAGGTGCCTGTTGTCACCTCGGTAGTGACGGGCGCATCCCACCGGTTGGCTTGCGCTGTTGCGGCAGCGGCCGTCTGCGCATGTGCAAGATCGTGCGCTGCCGCCATTGCGGCCAGATCGGCCATCCCCTGAAGTTGCCGTGTGCGCAGGAAGACACTGCCGAAGTCCACCGCGCCCGCGGTGAAGCCGATCAGCACCAACGCGGAAAGCGCGGTGATGATCGAGATGGCGCCGCGCTTGTTTGCGGCGAAAGCGCGGCTCTTTCGAAAAAGTCTGGATCGCATCAATAGCCTCCCAGACGAACGGAGGCCGACCGCACGATGGTGGAGGACGGCATCGGTATCAGCCCAGCCGCGATCCAGAACCCCGACGCCGAAGCGTCGTAGGAAATGCTGACGGTGAAGGCTTGTGTGTCGCCGTCGTAGAGCACTTGCGCTTTTGCGGGGGTCAACGCGCCGTAGTCGGCGACTTCGCTGTCGAAGGCGCTCTGCGCAAGCTGTGAGCGTTCGTCGGAAGTGAGGCCTGCGACTGCGGCACGCGCGGAATCGTTGGCCAGTTCCTGGAGATTGTGCGCCAGCCAGAAATAGCCGCCATACGAGACGATCCCCATCGCAAACATCAGGAAGATCGGCGCGACAAGCGCGAACTCGATAGCCGCATTGCCACGCGACTCAGCCATCGCGCGACGCCCTGCAACCCAGCCCATCTTCGGCCCCAACCCCCGGCAGAGGTTGTTCCGTTCTTGTTATTGCTACCTAGGGTAGTGACAGGAAGTTAACAGGAGGTTGAAGCGGTTCAGCGCGCCTGCTGGACGGTCCGTTCCAGCCGGGCCAGCGTCACGTCGAGTGAGTGCTTGCATTGATCCGATGCGCTCAATTGCTGCATGACGCGGGCGTTCATCACCCAGCAGTCGTAGTCGGCCTGCGCGCGCGCGGCAGCTTCGGGAGCGTAATCCCGTCCGCGCATGATGGCGCGGACGAGGCGGCTGCGAATTTTCTCGCCCGATTCGGTGCGGGCGGGCTCCGGTGCCACGTCGATACCCTTGGCAGCGTCGAGCGCCTTGCGGGCATAACCCGCCGCCAGGCCCCCTACCGTGTTGGAGGTCATGGAGCTGGAGCCGCTCTGGTCAAAGGTATCCCCTTCCGGGATTTCCACATCGCCAAAGGATTTGGCGAGATAGGAGTAGTTCTGGAAAAGCGCCCGGTTGAAGGCCGACCCCTGGGGCTCGGCGTCGGCAAGGTCGTCCATAACGGTCCGCCCGCCAAGGCCGAGGAAAGAGCAGGCCGATAGCGAAAGCCCCGCCGCGATCACCAGCGCCATACGTCTCATCTTTTGAAGCCCCTCTGTTGGCGCGCCTCCCGTCTGCGCGCGTGGTTTCGTAGACGTTAAGCCAAGCCGCCGCCCAAAGAAATCCCGGAAAAAGGTGACAGGCGTAAACGATCCGTTGACCGTCATTCGGCCATACTCGTCCCTGCGAAGCTGTAACGGGTGCCGGGGAGGCCCTCACACTGGCAATGAAACCTGAGCTTGAGCCAGTGGTAGAAAAGGCCAAGGCGGAGCGCCGCCGCTTCAAGCGCGTGCGCGTCGACCTGCCCGGCAAACTGTTTGTCCCGACGGAAAGCCGGGAGTGCCAGTGCACGATCCTCGACCTGTCGCCGGGTGGCGCGGCTGTCGAATGCGAAGGCGAGCTCGAAGCCCACACGCAGGTCGTCCTCTACATCGATGGTTTCGGCCGTTTCGAAGGCGAGGTCGTCAACCGCGCAGCGGGCGGTTTCGGCGTGCGTTTCCATTGTACCGCCCTCAAGCGCGAGCGCATCGCCGAACAGTTGACGCTGTTCGCCAACAAAAGCCTCGTGAGCGACGCGGATCTGCGCCGCCACGACCGCACCCCAGCGAAAGGCTTCACGCGGTTTACCCGCGCTGACGGCGAAACCGTGAAATGCGAAGTGCTCGACCTTTCGCTGTCTGGTGTTTCGCTCAAGACCCATGTGCGCCCGCCGATTGGCGAGTTTGTGCTGATCGGACAGATGGCTGGGCGTGTCGCGCGCATTCACGAGAACGGTATCGCGATCGAATTCATCGGAGGTCACGCCGCCGAGAAGACGAGCGCCGAGAAACTCAAGGCCAAGCTCGTCGCCGTCCGCTGACTCAGTTCAGTCCAAGCTCTGCGCGTTTCTTTTTCGTCAGACCTGCTGCCACTATCGCATGCGCACGCGCGAGATAGGCTTTCAGCTCTTTTGCGTTCAGCGCATCCGTCCGTTCGAGCATCACCCAATGGGCGCGCGCGAGATAGGGCGCGGGTACGATGTGCTTGGCTCGCGTCAGGATGTGGAAGCTTTCCTCACCGGCCTTGAATGACAGGCCGATCCGCTTCGGATCGTTCGGCCCCATCACGGCGAACATCTTGCCGCCGACCTTGAAAACGCGGTCGTCGCCCCACTGGATGGAAAGCGTCGCACCGGGCAGCGAGAGCAGGAACTTCTCGACTTCGGCCGACTTCACGATCACGTCTCACGCGGCGGCAGATGAAGCGCGGCACGCGCCCGTTCGCGATGCTCGGGGCGAATGTGGCGTGAAACCAGCGCAATGGCGCCTGCGATCACCGTGGCGTCGTCGGTGAAGCCGATGCCGGCCACGAAATCGGGAATAGCGTCGATGGGCACGACGAAATAGGCGAGTGCCGCAAGCAATATCCCGCGCACGCGCGGCGGCGTCGTGGGGTCGGCGACGCAGTAATAGGCCGTTGCCAGTTCTTCGGCGAAGGGAACGCGACCGGCCTTCTTGAGAAGCTTTTTCCAGAAGCCGTCGCGCACGATCTTCTCGTTGCGTGCGATTACGGCGGGCAACAGCACGCGCGAAGATTCGATGTCGGTGTCGCTCTGCATGACGGAAATATCGGGCGGGGAGGGCCGGAAGAAAAGAGGGCCGACCTTGGGGGTAATTGTGGAACCGGGATTTTGCTGGAATCCTGCCAAAAACAAGCGAGGAACCATGGCAGGCGATCTCTCGAACATCCTGTCCGTTCAGCCTTTCCCGCGCCTGATGGGCGTGGAAGTGCTGGAGGCGACCAAGACCCGCGTGCGGGGGCGGCTGAACGTACGCCCCGACGTCTGTACGGCGGGTCATATCCTTCATGGCGGGGCAATTATGGCGTTTGCGGATACGCTGGGCGCGACGGGTGCTTTCCTCAATTTACCCGAAGGTTCGGGGGGAACGACCACCATCGAAAGCAAAACCAATTTCATCGGATCGGCCAAGGAAGGCACGACGGTCGAGGCCGAATCCGTTCCGATTCATATCGGGCGGCGGAGTTCAGTCTGGCAGACCCGGATCACGCGGGAAGACGGCAAGCTCGTGGCAATGGTGACGCAGACGCAAATGGTGCTCTAGGCGTCACTTTTCGGCTGGTCTAAGAGTCCGACAAATAGTCATTTTCAAGAGGGAAAGCCCATGGAACTGAATTCTTCGATCTCGGCCGTCGTCACGGGCGGCGCCTCCGGCCTCGGTGAAGCCACGGCGCGCGCGCTTGCCAAGCACGGCGTGAAGGTCGCGCTGTTCGATCTCAACGTGAGCAAGGGCGAGACCGTCGCGTCCGACCTGGGTGGCGTGTTCTGCCGCGTGGACGTGACGAACGAGGAAAGCGTCGCTGAAGGCTTTAAAAAAGCGCGCGCCGCCATCGGTCAGGAGCGTATCCTCGTGAATTGCGCGGGTACCGGCAACGCGATCAAGACCGCGAGCCGTGACAAGAAGACGGGCGAAATCCGCCGCTTCCCCACCGAGGCGTTCGACTTCATCGTCCAGATCAACCTCGTCGGCACTTTCCGCTGCATCGCGCATTCCGCGCAGGGAATGCTCTCGCTCGATCCGCTGGAAGGCGGCGAACGCGGCGCCATCGTGAACACGGCGTCGGTCGCGGCTCAGGACGGACAGGTCGGCCAGGCTGCCTACTCCGCGTCCAAAGGTGGCGTTGTCGGTATGACGTTGCCCATCGCGCGCGATCTCGCGCAGGAAGGCATCCGCGTGAACACAATCCTTCCGGGCATTTTCAACACGCCGCTGCTGGCCGCGGCCCCGGAGCAGGTGAAGGCCGCGCTCGGTGCACAGGTGCCGTTCCCGCCGCGTCTCGGCAACCCGCCGGAATACGCTTCGCTCGCGTTGCAGATGATCACCAACGGTTACTTCAACGGTGAAAGCGTGCGTCTGGACGGCTCCATCAGAATGGCGCCGCGTTAAGTTTCGAGCCGGGGGGCGAGGATGACAGAGAACGACATCCTCGCCTGGCACGATTTCTTCGACACGGTGGCGCAAGTGGGCGCCACGCTGGCCGGCCTTATCTTCGTTGGTCTGACGATCAGCCTGCCGCACATTCTCAAGGCCGACGGATATCTGAGTCGTGCGTTCGCGGCCCTGTTCGTGCAGTTCGAACTTCTGATTATAGCCATTGCGGCGCTCATTCCTGGTCAGCCGCGCGATCTGCTCGGCCTGGAATTTGTTGCAACAGGGCTGGCATTGTTCGCCGCCATTACCGTCTTCGCGCGACAATTTCCCGAAGATAGCAATTCTTCGTTCATGGGCGGCCGAATCTGGCGCTGGGGACGGATATTCGTGACGTCGGTTGCGACCCTGTCCCCTGCGGTGGCGGGCGTTCTCCTGATCGCGGGGTGGCGGTTTGCGATGTATTTCGTCGTGCCGGCGATCCTGGCCTCCGGCTATCTCTCTATTGCCTACGCCTGGGTATTCACCGTCGAAATTCCACGGCGGATCGACCGAACGGAAATAGAATAGATTTAAGGTTTCGAAAGTTGTCGCAAGCAGGGCGCGCCGCAATGGAAAAGCCACCGCGATGGATTTTGTATCTCTGCGCCATACCAGTCTGCATTGGGGTAATGGTGTTCATCATCTGGTGCCTGCGTCACGGGTATCTGTCAATCTATAGTCGCAATCGCCAGGAGGAGAAGCTTATCATCTATGGGCTGGCTGCGCCATTCTGCGCCGTATTGTATGCCATCATCGCGTTCTTCATGCGCAACAACAAACGGCAATAGGAAGTTTGCCTAAACTCCCGCCACCTGGTGGATCTGGCTGTTGGCAAGCGTGAGCTTGGCGATGGAGAGTTCTCCGCCGCGTTCGAGTTCGCTTAAGAATGCGCGCGCACGGGAGACGGCATCGTCATGGGCGCGAACCCAGTTGTCGACCGCTTTGACGCCATCTTCGCGCGTACCGGCTTTCACCCCGTCGAGCGCATGCGCTGTAAGCGCGCGTTGCCCGGCAAACAGATCATCGACGATGCGGCGGATGGCGAGGCGATCCCAATGTTCGGGCGACACGATGCGAGCGGCCAGGCCACGCAAACGATCGAGCCCCACTTTCTCGCCCACCGCGAAGTAGGCACCTGCTACGAGATCGATGGGCAATTCGCGATCGTGCGCCAGCAAGGCGATTTCCGGTGCCGAACCCATCAGCGGCAGAACGGCCACGTCTTCGGCAACGTCGAGCGGTGCGCCCGCCTTCTGTAGTTTTGCGATACGCGCTTCGGTGTCGCGCGCTTCGTAGGGCGAGATAAGCGTCGAGAATTTGCCACGCAGGGCTTCCACGCCGCCGCGATAAAGTGCGGTGATATCGGCGAGGGGCGCGTTGGCAGGAACATTTGCAAGAAACCAGAGGCCCAGCCGGCGCAACAATTCGGCGATGTCCGCATACATCGCGGTTTGCACATTGGCATCGACGCGATAATCGAGCGCGTCGATGCGCGATTTGAGCGCCGACAGCCCGAATGCGCCTTCCGCCACCACGATGGCCCGTGCCGCTCGCCAGGCGGGTGCGCCGGAAATTTCCTTCATGCGCTGGATCAGAACAGGTCCGCCCAGATTGACCAGGCGATTGGTCAGCACCGTCGAAACGATCTCGCGTTTCAGGCGGTGGCGCGGCAATTCGTTCGCCAGACGTTTGACGGCGGCAGGCGGGAAATAACCGGAGAGTTCGCTTGCGAAATATGGATCGTCGGGCAATTCGCTCGCGTTCAGCTCGGCATCGAGGTCGAGCTTGGCATAGGCCAGCATCACCGCGAGTTCGGGGCGCGTCAGCCCCTTGTTTTCCCTGGCGCGATTGTGAAGCCCTTCGTCGTCGGGCAGGAATTCGACCGCACGATCGAGTTTTCCGCGCCGTTCGAGATCGCGAATGTAGCGACTGTGTGCATCCAGGTCTTTCGCCGCGCGCGATTGGGCGACGGAAAGTGCTAGCGTCTGATCGTAATTGTCCTTCAGCACATGCGCCGCCACGTCGTCGGTCATTTCGGTGAGCAGCGCGTCACGCGCGTCCATCGAAAGTTCGCCGCGGCGGACGGGGCCGTTCAGAAGAATCTTCAAATTCACCTCATGGTCCGAGGTGTCGACGCCCGCGGAATTGTCGATGGCGTCGGTGTTGATGCGTCCGCCGCCGAGCGCATATTCGACGCGGCCAAGTTGTGTCACGCCGAGATTGGCGCCTTCGCCGATGACTTTTGCCCGGACTTCGCTGCCGTTGATGCGGATCGCGTCGTTGGCACGATCGCCGACATCCAGATTGGTTTGCGAAGACGCCTTGATGAAGGTGCCGATACCGCCAAACCACAGGAGATCGGTGGGCGCTTTCAGGAGTGCTTTCATCAGCTCGGCGGGCGTGGCCTTATCGGCGGAAAGGCGGGTCAATTTTTTGATCTGCGGCGAGAGAGGGATTTCCTTGGCGCTGCGTGCGAACACGCCGCCGCCTTCGCTGATCAGCGACTTGTTGTAATCGTCCCAACTCGATCGAGGCAGCGCGAACATGCGTTCGCGTTCCGCGTAGCTCTTTTCGATGTCGGGTTCGGGATCGATGAATATGTGGCGGTGATCGAAAGCGGCCAGCAGCTTCGTCTGGCGCGACAGCAGCATGCCGTTGCCGAATACGTCGCCCGACATGTCGCCCACGCCGATGACTGTGAACGGTTCGTTCTGGATGTCGCGGCCCATTTCGCGGAAATGGCGTTTCACCGCCTCCCACGCGCCGCGTGCGGTGATGCCCATCTTCTTGTGGTCGTAGCCATGACTGCCGCCCGAGGCGAACGCATCGCCCAGCCAGAAACCGCGTGCCTCGGCAATGCCGTTGGCGATGTCCGAGAAGGTGGCCGTACCCTTGTCGGCAGCGACCACCAGATACGGATCGTCGCCATCGTGGCGCAGCACGTTTGCCGGCGGCACGATCTGGCCGTCGGCGGCGATATTGTCGGTAAGATCAAGCAGGGCGTTGATGAAGATCTTGTAGGCGGCAAGGCCCGCTTCCTGCACCGCCTCGCGCGTTGCATTCTGCGGCAGTTGTTTGGGATAGAAGCCGCCTTTCGAACCCACCGGCACGATGACGGCGTTCTTCACTTGCTGCGCTTTCACGAGGCCCAAAATCTCGGTGCGGAAATCCTCGCGCCGGTCCGACCATCTGATGCCGCCGCGCGCCACGCGTCCGAAGCGCAGATGCACGCCTTCGACATCGGGCGAATAGACGAAGATTTCCACCAGCGGACGCGGCGCCGGCAGATCGTCGATCTTTTGCGAGTCGAGCTTCACCGAGACGAAGCGTTTGGGAACGCCCTTCTCGTCGGGCTGATAGAAATTGGTGCGCAAGGTGCAATCGATGATATTGCGGATGCGCCGGATGATGCGGTCGTCATCGAGGCTCGGCACATCGTTGAGTGCGGCTTCTATGCGCGCATGAATCGTCGCGGCTTCTTTTTCGTCGGCGTGGTGCGGATTGTTGCGCGCGTGAAACAACGACACGAGCATTGCGGCAATATCGGGATTTCGTGCCAGCGCCAGTTCGAGATAGTCCTGGCTGAGCGCGAAGCCCGCCTGCCGGATATATTTCGCGATCATGCGAAGTATCGTCACGTCGCGCCAGGCAAGGCCCGCGCCGATCACCAGCCGGTTGAAGCCATCGCTTTCCGCTTCGCCCGAAACGATGGCGTGGAACGCTTCTTCCAGCGGCTGTTTGACGACGGAAAGATCGCCGGGGCCGTCGTCGACGCGCTCCATCAGGAAATCGAGCACTGCGCCGTCGCCCGACCAATCGTCGGAGGTATGCAATGTGACGGGATAGGAATCTTCCGCAATCACCTTCAATCCGAGGTTTTCAAAGATCGGCATGGAGGCCGAAAGCGGCAGCACGCCGCCCAGCACGTAGAGCTTCAACCGGATCGCATTGTGTTCGTCGTCCTTGTGACGATAGACACGCGCTTTGATCTTGAGGCTGTCTTTTGTGCGGCTGAGCGCCAGCAATTCGTCGAGATCGGTGACGGCTTCTTCGGGCATGAAGGTATCGCAATAGCGATCGCCGAACGCGCGGGCTTGTGCGCGAAACAGGCGCTGACCTTCGGCTTCGCCATGCACGTCGATCAGTGCGCCGGAGAAACCGTCGGCCCAGGTACGGATCGCCTTCGAGATTTCATGCTCCAGCGCGTGCACGCGCACATGCGGGCGCGGGCCGTCATTGCGCCCGATGATGTAGTGCACGCGGGCAAGTACGGATTCGTCAAGCATCGGCGTGGAAGCCGAAGTGCGCCCATGGAATGCGCTGGCGAGGATCGCGTGTATCTTTTCGCGCGCCTGGGTGTCGTAACGATCGCGCGGAACGTAGACGAGCGCCGAGACAAAGCGGTCGAAGCGATCGAAACGCAGGAACACGCGTACCTTCGGACGTTCACCCAGGCGCAATACGCCCATCGCGGTCGCGAACAATTCGTCTTCGGTGACCTGAAAAAGTTCGTCACGCGGGAATGTGTCGAGGATATGCGCGAGCGCCTTGCCGTCGTGGCTCGCGGGCGGAAGGCCGGCGCGTTCGATGACGCGCTGCACCTTCAGGCGCAGCAGCGGAATATCCTGCGGCCTGCGGCTATAGGCACCTGAAGTGAACAGCCCGACGAAGCGGCGTTCCCCTTTCAGCTTGCCGCTGGCATCGAACATCTTCACGCCCACATAGTCCATGTGGACGTGACGATGGACCTGGCTGCGTTCGTTGGATTTGGTGATGATGAGCGCGGAAGGTTCCCGCAGGAACGCCCTCACCTGCGGTGTCAGCATCGCACGATCCGGTCCCCGGCGAACGACGCGCGCTTCGGCATCCGAAAGCACCCCCAAGCCGCTTTCGGCGACGGGATCGAGCCTGCCGCCATTGTCGTCGGAATAGACGTAATCGCGAGCGCCGAGGAAAGTGAAATGATTGTCCGCAAGCCATTCGAGGAAAGCGAAACTTTCGCTCATTTCCTCCGGCGGGAGCGGTGGAGGGCTCTCCCTGAGAGCGGCGATGGTGTCTTTCAGATGCGCAAGCATCTTTTTCCAGTCGCGCACCGCCACGCGCACCTGCGCGAACATTTTGCGCGCACCGTTTTCGAGCGCCGCGCGGCGATCTTCTGCGAGCGGATCGAGTATCAGCACGATCACGCTTTCGAGAACGTCTTGTCCCCCACGCTTTGCCTTGATGATCGGATGGAATACGGCCCGGATGCGCGCGCCATGCGCATTCGCTTCGCCCAGCGTGGAATCGAACAGGAAGGGGCTGTCGTCATTGGCGGCGAGCAGCACGGTTTCATGCCGCGTGTAGCAACCGTCGAGTTCCTGCGGTTCGAAAGCGACGACCAGCGTTTCGCCCGGCTTGCGCGTTTCAATGCGCGCAAAGATCATGCGGGTAAGTGCAGCCAGGCCCTGCGGCGTGAGCCGCGTCACATCGTCGGGCGAGGCATTGTCCGTAAGCGCGGCGAAGAAGCTGCGCAGTTCCGGTTTTTCTTTGGCGAGCAGAACAGCAGCGTCGGCAATGCGAGCCTGCGCTTGTGCTTCGTCGTCGCGCGCCACAACGGCAGCATCCGCAGAATCCAGGGGTATCTTGTCGGGGCTCATGGTCTGAGGCGGCACAAAGGGGCGGCTGGAAAATACTCCCACATCGGCATTGAGCAAATGTTACAACCGGATGACGCAGTGCAGCAGAATTGACCCATGAACAAATCTCTAACCGAAGCGCAACGGCTCGTTCGTGAACTCGAATTAACACCCCATCCCGAAGGCGGGCATTATCGGGAAACGTATCGCGATCCATCTCGTTCGGGGGATCGCGCGCATTCCACGGCGATTTATTTTCTGTTGCAAGCCGGCGAAATTTCGCGCTGGCACCGCGTCGATGCAGCCGAGGTCTGGCATTACTACAAGGGTGCTGCGCTCGAACTGAAAATTGCGGAAGAGGGCGGGGCGGCGCAACGCTTCGTGCTTGGCGCAGACATCGCGCGCGGCGAACGTCCGCAGGTCGTGGTTCCGCCCAATGCCTGGCAGAGCGCGCGTTCGCTCGGCGACTTCACATTGGCCGGATGCACCGTGGCACCGGGATTTGAATTTTCGAAATTCGAATTGGCGGCAGAAAGCTTCGAACCGGGTTAAGGCTTCTTCTGCCCCAACATGTGTCCCAATGCGTGCTGGATAGCGCGGCTGGAGGGGCGGCCTGCGAAAACCTTGCTGGCGTCGAAGGTCACGAGCAACGTTTTGCCCGTAATCGCAATGGCCGGCCGCATGCCGTCCTGAAAGCGCACAGCTTGCAGATGACGGATCACCGCCTCGCGGCTATGCGGATCGGCGCAAAAGCGCTCGATGCCGCGGCCCGCGTTCACCATCGCTTCGAAGGCTTGTGCCCACGATGCCGGATGCTGCGAGAGACGGTCCCAATCGGCAATGAACGCCACCTTCACATCGCGCACATAGGAAAGATGCGCGCTCTCGTCCTGCGCGGCACGCTGGAGTTCTTCGAACGTCACGGGCTGCGGCACCGGGATGGCCGGATCGTGTTCGTCGGCGCGCACGGCAGGAAGGCCGCCGGGCTTTGCATCGGTGTAGATGGTGATGCCGCCCCATCCCGAAACGGAGATCGCCGTTGCCGTGGTGTCGTATTTGAGAATGCGCCCGCCCATGGTGGTCGATGACGGATAGAGAACATAGGTCTCAGGATCGCCGTTGAAGCGCAGCAGGTATTTGCCGTTCCAGCGGGCCAGCGTGAAGATCACGTTCTCCCCGGCCTGATAGGTTCCCGGTTCGATGGTGCCCACGCGACGCGATTCCAGCTTCGCCGACAGCGACTCCGCCGCGAAAGACGGCGTCACCCACACAATGGCGAGCACCAACGCAAGGAACCAGTTCTTCTTCATCCAAATATCGTCACGGGCGATCCTGGCCGTCCGTAATCCCCCAAAGCGGCAAAGTATCGGTGCGAATCAGGCAACAATATGGAGCAGTTTCAAATATCGTCGAAGCGCCCGCCACGGCCTTTACCGCCTGCGAACCGCGCTGCCCCTTTCTGGGTTTCGCCCGACGAAATGGGTTTCAGCCCGTGGGCGAATTCGTTCGCCATTGCATGGGCGTAATCGAGATCCCATTGTTCGTATACGGACGACCTGTCGCCCTTCATGCACGTGGAGGGCATCTTGGCGATTTCCAGTGCCAGCGCTTCTGCCGCCTGCCGGCCCTCGCCTTTGGGCACCACCCGATTGGCAAGGCCCATCGCGAACGCTTCCATCGCGCTCACGGGACGGCCCGTAAGGATCATGTCGAGTGCGCGGCTCTGTCCGATGAGGCGCGGCAGCCGCACCGTGCCGCCGTCGATCAACGGCACGCCCCACCGCCTGCAGAACACGCCGAACACCGCGTCGTCTTCGGCCACCCGAAGATCGCACCACAAAGCGAGCTCAAGACCGCCTGCAACCGCATAGCCCGACACCGCCGCGATCACCGGTTTGGACAAGCGCATGCGTGTCGGGCCCATCGGCGCGTCGGTGGCTTCGGGATTGAACTCCGTCGAAGGCGGGCGTAACAGATTTCCGCGTCCGTCGGAGACGCCTTTCAAATCCGCGCCCGCGCAGAATGTACCGCCTGCGCCGCAGAGCACGGCCACCTGCGCGTGCTCGTCATGCTCGAACACGAGAAACGCGCTTGCGAGCGCCTCAGCGGTGGGGCGATCCACGGCATTGCGCACGTCCGGGCGGTTGAGGATGACGGTGGTTACCGGACCGTTGCGTTCGACGAGCACATTTTCCATGTCCATTCCCTTCACTTTGCCTGTGAATCCGCCTAAACCACGGCCCCATTCCCACCCCAATATAAAGGCATCTCAAGTGACGCGCTGCCTCGACAGTTTCAAATCCCGCCGCACGATGACTGTGTCGGGCAAGACCTACACCTATTTCAGCCTGGCTGCGGCCGAGAAGAACGGCCTTAAGGGCGTGTCCCGATTGCCTTATTCGTTGAAAGTGCTGCTGGAAAATCTTTTGCGGCACGAAGACGGTCAAACAGTCACGGCCGACGACGTGAAGGCGGTGGTGGGCTGGCTCAAGACCAAAACCTCCGACCGCGAAATCGCGTTCCGCCCCGCACGCGTGCTGATGCAGGATCTGACGGGCGTGCCCGCCGTGGTCGATCTCGCCGCGATGCGCGATGCGATGAAGAACCTGGGCGGCGATCCGGAGAAGATCAATCCGCTCGCCGAAGTCGATCTCGTCATCGACCATTCGGTGATGGTCGACAATTTCGGAAAACGTGATTCCTTCAAGAAGAATGTCGCCATCGAATATCAGAGGAATGGCGAGCGTTACGCGTTCTTGCGTTGGGGGCAGCAGGCGTTTGCGAATTTCCGCGTCGTGCCGCCGGGCACCGGCATCTGTCATCAGGTGAATCTGGAATATCTGGGCCAGACCGTCTGGACGCGCAAAATCAAGGAAGACAAAAAAACGGTCGAATACGCGTTCCCCGATACGCTGGTGGGTACGGACAGCCACACCACCATGATCAACGCGTTGTCGGTGCTGGGATGGGGCGTGGGCGGCATCGAAGCGGAAGCGGCGATGCTGGGTCAGCCGATCTCGATGCTGATCCCCGAAGTCATCGGCTTCAAGATCACCGGCAAATTGCGCGAGGGCGTGACGGCGACCGATCTCGTGCTCACCGTCACCGAAATGCTGCGCAAGAAGGGGGTGGTGGGAAAATTTGTCGAATTTTTCGGTCCCGGCCTCGACGAGATGACGCTCGAAGACCGCGCCACCATCGCGAACATGGCGCCGGAATACGGCGCGACCTGCGGGTTCTTCCCTATCGACGGCGAAACGCTGCGCTATCTGAAGGAAACCGCACGCAAGCCCGCGCGCGTGGCACTGGTGGAGAAATATGCGAAGGCACAAGGCCTGTTCCGCACGAAGAAAAGCGACGATCCGTTGTTCACCGATGTGCTGTCGCTCGATCTTTCGACCGTGGAGCCGAGTCTTGCCGGTCCGCGCCGCCCGCAAGATCGCGTTTCGCTTGCCAATGCCGCGACGGAATTCGCATCCGCGCTCATCAACACGTTCGGCAAGGAAAACGATGCCCACAAGCGCGTAAAGCTAGAGGGTTCCGAACAATCCATCGGGCATGGCGATGTGGTGATCGCAGCCATCACCTCCTGCACCAACACCTCGAACCCGAACGTGATGGTGGGCGCCGGTCTGATCGCGAAGAAGGCAATCGAACGCGGTTTGAAAGTGCGGCCATGGGTGAAGACGTCGCTCGCGCCCGGCAGCCAGGTGGTGACCGATTATCTGGCGAAAGCCGGCCTCGACAAATATCTTGACAAGCTTGGTTTCCAGCTCGTGGGCTATGGTTGCACCACCTGCATCGGCAATTCGGGTCCGCTGCCCGATCCGGTGAGCAATGCGATCAACGAGGGCGACCTCGTCGCAGCCGCCGTGATTTCCGGCAACCGCAACTTCGAAGGACGCGTGCATCCGCAGGTGCGCGCGAACTATCTGGCGTCGCCCATGCTGGTGGTGGCCTATGCGCTCGCGGGTTCGATCAATCTCGACCTGACGAAAGAACCCGTCGGCTACGACAAGGAAAACGAACCCGTTTATCTCGCCGACATCTGGCCGAGCCCGAAGGAAATCTCGGCCACGATCCGCAAGGCGCTGAAAGCGTCCAGCTTCAAGGCGCGATACGGCAATGTGTTCGATGGCGATGCGAACTGGAAGAAGGTGAAGGTCCGCAAGGGCAACACCTATAGCTGGGACGCAAACTCGACTTATGTGAAAAACCCGCCTTATTTCGACGGGATGGGCCCCAAGCCTTCTGCGCTGTCCGACATCAAGGGCGCGCGGATCCTCGCGCTGTTCGGCGATTCCATCACCACCGACCACATCTCTCCCGCAGGCTCCATCAAGAAGGATGGGCCGGCCGGTAAATATCTGATCGAGCACGGCGTGGCGGTCGCCGATTTCAATTCCTATGGCTCGCGGCGCGGCAACGATGAAGTGATGGTGCGCGGTACATTCGCGAACATCCGCATCCGGAACGAGATGATGGGCGGTCGCGAGGGCGGGAACACCGTTTATTACTCGCCCAATCAACCGTCGGGCGAGGAGATGTCGATCTTCGACGCCGCGATGAAATACAAGGCAGACGGCGTTCCGGTGGTCGTGATCGGCGGCAAGGAATACGGCACCGGTTCCTCGCGCGACTGGGCGGCGAAGGGGCCGAAACTTCTCGGCGTGCGTGCGGTGATCGCGGAAAGCTTCGAACGCATCCATCGTTCGAATCTTGTCGGCATGGGTGTCGCGCCCTTCGTGTTCGAAGCGGGCAAGACCCGCAACGACTACGCGCTGACGGGCCGCGAAGCGATCGATATTCCGGGCCTGTCGGGCAAGCTGACGCCGAAGATGAAGGTGACCGCCACGATCCATTATCCCGATGGGAAAACGGGCGAGCTTCCGCTCCATCTGATGATCCTGACGGCCGACGAAGTGGGCTACTTCGAGAACGGCGGTATCCTGCCTTATGTCTTGAGGAATTTGGCGGCGGCCTAAGAACCGCCGCTCAGGTTTATGTCAGCTTTCCGTTTCGAGTTCTTTCAGGCCCCGAAAGGGAATGAGCCGCTGCCTTGTCTCGTCCCACAGTGTGAGGCGGACATTGCGGATGCTTTGAATCAATGTCACCCGGCCCACGCGCTGGAGCGGAGGATGTGCCCGCATGACATGCGGCAGGCGATAGTAGGGAATGCGGCTGCTCAGGTGATGGATGTGGTGCATGCCGATATTGGCCGTGAGCCATTCCAGCGGCCCGGGCAATTTATAATAGGAACTGCCATAGAGCGCGGCTTCGTCGGGCCGCCAATCTTCGTTGCGCGCCCACATCGTGTCCTCGAACTGGTGCTGAACATAGAACAGCCAGACGCCAATCGAAGCTGCCAGCATCAGGACCGGAAGCTGGATGCCGATGAATTCCCAAGGACCAATAAGAAACATCATCCCCACAGCGGCGCAGGCGATGGCGAAATTGGTCGCAATCGAGCTCAGCCAGGGCCGCCAGCCGTCCCGCATCATCCCGCCCCACGGCAAGCGATGCTGCAGGATGAAAACATAAGCCGGTCCCACGCCGAATAGGATCACCGGGTTTCGGTAGAGCCGGTAAGCGGCACGGCCAAGCCATGATCGCGCGCGGTATTCGCCCACCGTCAGCGTTTCGATATCGCCGACGCCTCGCCTGTCGAGGTTGCCTGTCGTCGCATGATGGGCCGCGTGCGCACGCCGCCACACATCGTAGGGGGTAAAGGTCAGAACGCCGAGAATGCGGCCGACCCAGTCGTTGGTTGCACGCTCGCGAAAGAAGGCGCCGTGCCCGCAATCGTGTTGGATCAGGAACACCCGCACGAGGAACCCGGCGGCGGGAATCGCCAGCAGCAGCGTGAGCCAATAGCCCACATAAAGGGCTGCCCACATCGCGGCCCATAACAGGACCAGCGCGCCGACGGTGATCGCCAGTTCGAACACGCTTCGGGCCCGGCTGGGCTTGCGGTAGCGCGCCACCAACTGGGCCAGGACCTTGATGTCGATTTCGGTATCGTCTGGGGAACAGTCCGCCGAAACACTCACTGTCGTCTACGCATACGAACTGCGATCCCGCAAAAGTCAGCAAAGCTGTGCCACACCGTTACTTAAGGCAGCGTTGCCCTTTCTGGGATGTGGCTATTTGGATCAGCGAGGTGGTTGCAGCCCGTTGTTTTGCTACTTGAGCAGGCTCCCCAGCACGCCGCGGATAAGCTGGCGTCCGGCCTGGCTTGCGGCGGCGCGCACCAGCGATTTCGCAAAAGCCTCGCCCATGCTCTGCCGGTTCGAAGGGCGCGGCATGTTCCGGCGCGCTTCGGCCTCGTCCTGCGCCCGTTGTCTGTCTTGCGCTTTGGCGTCCGCATCGGCTTGTTTCTGGGCGCCGACCTGGGCGGTGCGTGCCTGCAATTTCTCGAAAGCGGATTCGCGGTCGACGGCGCGATCGTAGAGGCCCTTCACCGGGCTTTTCGCGATGATGTCTGATCGTTCTTGGGCGGTTGCGGGGCCAAGACGCGAGGCCGGCGGGCGGATCGTCGTCTTCTGCACGACGTTGGGTGCGCCCTTTTCATCGAGCGTCGAAACCAACGCCTCGCCGACACCCAGTCCCTGGATCGCCTCCGCCGTGTCGAATTTCGGATTGGTGCGGAAGGATTGGGCGGCCGCTTTCAGCCCTTTCTGATCGGCGGGCGTATAGGCGCGCAGCGCGTGCTGCACGCGATTGCCGAGTTGCGCCAGTATCGTGTCGGGAATATCGGCCGGGTTTTGCGTCACGAAATAGATGCCGACGCCTTTTGAGCGGATGAGGCGCACCACCTGTTCGATCTTCTCCAGCAACGCCTTGGGGGCATCCTTGAACAACAGATGGGCTTCATCGAAAAAGAACACGAGCCGCGGCTTGTCGGGATCGCCGACCTCCGGCATCTGTTCGAACAGTTCCGACATCAGCCACAGCAGGAATGTCGAATAGAGCGCGGGCGATTCGATCAGCTTTTCGGCCGCCAACACGTTCACATAGCCGCGCCCAGAGAGATCGGTGCGCATCAGATCCGCCAACTGTAGCGCCGGTTCGCCGAAAAAACTTTCCGCGCCCTGCGTCTGCAAGGTCAGCAGTGCGCGCTGGATCGCGCCGATGGTGGCGGGCGCGACATTGCCGTATTGCGTGCCGATGCTGGCCGCATTGTCGGCGACATATTTGAGCGCGGCCTGAAGATCTTTCAGGTCGAGCAGCAAAAGCCCTTCCTGATCGGCGACATGGAAAACGATGTTGAGCACGCCGCTCTGCACGTCGTTGAGATCCAGCATCCGCGCGAGCAACAACGGTCCCATCTCCGATACCGTGGCGCGGATCGGCTGGCCTGCTTTGCCGAACACATCCCAGAACATGACAGGGGGCGCCGCGGGCTTGAGATCGAGGCCCATCAGCTTCGCGCGATCCGCAAAGCGTTCCAGCCGGTCTCCGGGCATACAGACACCCGAAAGATCGCCCTTCACATCCGCGGCAAAAACCGCAACGCCTGCATCCGAAAAGCCCTGCGCCAGGATCTGCAAGGTCACGGTTTTGCCCGTGCCGGTTGCGCCTGCCACCACGCCGTGCCGGTTGGCGCGATTGAGAAGCAGCGTTTCGGGCTTGTCCGACCACCCCACAAGAACTGCGTCGTTTGTGCCCATGATCCCCAAACTCCCGGATGTCCGCCAAAAATTATCGTTCTTTCGGAAGGCGGGCCAGTCGTGCGAAATTGCTCTCCGGGAAGTGACTGGAGCCCTGGGGGCGGGGTCTTTATGGTCGGCCGCATGACATTGCGAATGTTTCTGGGCGCGGCGCTGGCGGCGGGCCTTTCCGTTTCCGGCGCGCAGGCAGGCGAGCCCGCGCGTCCCATCGTGGTCGAACTTTACACCAGTCAGGGCTGCAGTTCCTGTCCGCCCGCCGACGCATTGCTTGGCCAGCTCGCCCAGCGGCCGGACGTGCTCGCGATGAGCTTGCCCATCACCTATTGGGACATGCTGGGCTGGAAGGACACGCTCGCCAATCCCGCCAACACGGAGCGGCAGAAGGCGTATTCCAAAGCGATGGGAAAGGGCGGCGTCTACACGCCGCAAATCATCGTAGACGGCCTGACCGATGTGGTCGGATCGAAAGCATCCGGCGTGAAATCCGCCATCGCCGCGCGCGAACACGACATGGCCACAGTGCCGATCCTGCTCAAGCCCGATGGCAAGGAGGTTCACGTTTCGATCGGTACGGGCAAGCCGGCCGACGCGACCGTGTGGGTGTTTCACATCCTGTCGTCTTCCACCGTGCCCATCGGCAAGGGCGAGAACGCAGGCCGTACCATGACCTACAAGAATGTGGTGCGCGATCTGAAGCCGGTCGGAAAATGGAAAGGCGAAGCGCTGGCGCTGGATCTTCCGCGCCACGACGCCGCCGATCCGCCGCACGATGCGATGGCTGTGGTGGTGCAACAGGGCGGTTATGGCCGCGTTATCGGCGCTGCCTTCATCCAACGTCCGGACTATTCCGCAATGCGCTGAGCCTGCGCTAATCTCGACGCATGGCGCTGTTTTTCGATTCCAAATGGTTCGACTCCCGTCTGGCAGCGATGGGTCTTTCGCACGCCGATGTCGCCAATGCGCTCGGCCTTTCCGAGCGAGAACTCGCAGAGATGTGGAAGGATCAGCGCGAACTTTCCGTGCGCGACGTGCGTCTGTTGTCGGCGTTGCTCGGCACGGATGTGAAGGAGATCTCCGAACGCGCCGGCATCGCGACACCTGTGCCGCGTGCGTCCGCCGATTTGGGCGAAATCGCGCAGAAGCTGGATGCGTTGAACGAGCGGTTCGATCGTCTCGAACGCACTGTCGACGAAATCAAGAAACTGCTGTTGCGAAGACAGGCTTAGGCGGACCGGTCGATGACCTGTGCGATAGCCCTCTCTTCCGGACCGTAGACGGGCCTGGAAACGCACGCCGTTTCCTCGTTCGAAAGAATTTGGCCGATGAACTGCGCGACAAAAGGTGCCCGCAGACGCGGGCCGTACCAGAGTGGGGCAGTCTGCGCTGTGCCGGTGCGGGACAAAACACGGCGATCTGAGGTTGACGCGCGGCGGTCCCGGGGCTCGGGGTTATCCGGAGATTCACCCTGCAATCCGCCGCAATCCGGGCATTTCTCCACCCGGGCCGCGCGCGATTTCACGGCATTTGGAGTGCCGTAAGACCAAACCGATAACGCGCGAACCGTGTCCATAACCCCTGGTTAGGCAAGGTCCGCGCCTGGGGTTCCAAAACCCGCATTTGCCTCAACAGTTACGGGTTTTTTAAGGGCCTGCCGCCATCATCCGGCCAAAGCCGGAAAACCGGCAAACGATGGTGGTCATGGCACTTAGCGAACCGCATGTTTTCAGACCGGCGGCAACCGTACGGTCTTTGTCTCAACGCCACGATGCCGAACGCTTGCGGCTGGCGCTTGCGGGCGCGCGCGCGGCCACTTTCGACTGGACCATTGCCGACGACCACATCGTCTGGGACGGCGCCACCGACATCCTTTCGATGCATCCCGACAGCGACCGGTTGCAAAGCGGGGAGACATTCCGCGCCTGGATGAATCCGGAAGGCCGCCAGAAACTCGCGAGCATCATCGAAACGACCAGCATCGGCGACAACACGTTCGACATCGAATTCGAGGCGGCCTCGGCGATGGGTTCGGTGTGGTTCATGATGCGCGGCGTGCGCGTGGCCGATGTCGGCGGACGCGCCGAACGTCTCACCGGGTCGATGCGCGTCATCACCGAAGACAAGCGCACCATGCAGCGCTTGGTGTATCTCGCAACGCGCGACGAGTTGACCGGCCATCTCAACCGCAATGCGCTGCGCGGCGAGCTTGCGCAAGCCATCGAAGCGGCGCGTGCGGAGAACAGAACCTGCGCATTTCTCGTGGCCTCCATCGACCGGTTGGCGATGATCAACGATGCGTATGGCTTCGACGCCGCCGACGAAGTGATCGTCGCGGTGGGCGAACGCATCGCGCGGTCCTTGCGCGGCAGCGACATCATCGGCCGCATCGCCGGCAACAAGCTTGGCGTGATCCTCGCCAATTGCAGCGAGCGCGAGATCGCACTGGTCGCCGAACGCCTGCGTGCCATCGTGCGCGATCAGGTGATCGACACCCGCTCCGGCATGGTTTCGGCCACGATTTCGGCGGGCGCGGTGTGGTTGCCGTCGGGGGCGTCCTCCAGCCAGGAGGCCATGCTGCGCGCCGAAGAAACCCTGAGCCGCGCGCGCTCCAGCGGCCGCGACGGCTTCGCGCTCTACAACAAATCTCCGCAGCTTGAGACCGCGCGCCTGCGGCTGATGGCCATTGCCGATGAGGTGGTGGCGGCGCTCAAGGAAGATCGCCTCACCTTCGCCTACCAGCCCATCGTGGAAGCGAAGACCAAAAAAGCCGTTCATTACGAATGCCTGCTGCGTATGGTGAAACCGGACGGTACGATCGCAACCGCCGGCCAGTTCGTGCCGGCAGCCGAACAACTTGGCCTTGTGCGCTTGGTCGACCGGCATGCGCTGGAGATGACCGTGAGCCAGCTTCATGCCCATCAGGACGTAACGCTGGCCGTGAACGTGTCGGGCACCACCGCGGGCGATCCGTCGTGGCTGCAATCCTTCATCCGCTATGTGCAATCGAACAGTGCTGTCGCCAGCCGCATGATCGTCGAGCTGACGGAAACCGCGGCGTTACACCATTTCGAGGAAAACGCGCGCTTTGTCTCGCAATTGCGCGAGATGGGCTGCCGCGTCGCCATCGACGATTTCGGCGCGGGCTACACCTCGTTCCGCAATCTGCAGATGCTGAAAGTCGATACCGTGAAGATCGACGGCGCCTATGTCCGCGCCCTGTCGGAATCGCCGGAAAACCAGATCTTCGTGCGCACGCTTGTCGACCTCGCCAAGAATTTCAATCTCAAGACCGTCGCCGAATGGGTAAGCTCCGACGAGGACGCAGCGCTATTGGAAAGCTTCGGCGTGGATTATTTCCAGGGCTTCCACTTCGGCGAACCGCAGATCAAGCCCGACTGGATGGCGTAGCGGTTCTGGCTTGACGTATTATGGCAAATTTGACATAACCGTTTGAGCCAAATCGATAGAGTGATGCTTGGCGCAGGATCCCGCGAGGCGTGAAAAGCCGCTCATCTGGATAGCCACCAGCAAGGACGATATTTCCGCCTTGCCCGCTCCTGTCAAAATCTCTTTCGGTTATCGCTTACGTCTCGTGCAACGGCAGGAAACGCCGCACGATATGAAGGCGCTGTCGCAATTGGGTGCAGGCGTCATCGAATTGCGGGAGAGTTTCGACGGGAATGCATATCGCGTGATGTATGTCGCCAACCTTGTGAAGGCTGTCTATGTGCTTCATGCGTTTATGAAAAAGTCGAAATCGGGCATAGGCATGCCCAAACGCGATGCGGAACTCATAAAGGCGCGCCTCAAGCGCGCCCGTGAATTGGATGCGGAGAAATGACATGGCGAAAATAACTGCTCACCGCGGAAGCGGAAATGTCTTTGCCGATATGGGATTTTCCGCTGCTGAAGTGGCCGAACTGGAAGCCAAGAGTGCATTGATCGACGCTATTGGAGAAACCATCCTCCGTCGCAAGCTGACGCAGCAGGAGGCTGCCAAATTGTGCGGCACGGATCAGCCGACGCTCTCGAAAGTGCTGCGCGGACGTATGGAAAGCGTGACCATCGATCGGCTGACGTTATGGCTTACCGCGCTCGGGCGCACGGTAGAAATCCATGTGCGCCCCTACAATGCGAAGGCACGGAAGGGACAACTCGTGGCGGTCGCTTGAACGCTACTTCCGCTCGCGCGCCAATTCCGCCAACTGCCGGCGCATCGCTTCCATCTCGTTTTTCAGTTCCGTGATGTCTTCCGATGGCTTGGCCTTGGCGTCTTGCGCCGGTCCGCTGGAGCGGGCCGGTTCTTCGCTCTTTTGCGCGGCTGTGGCCATGCCGAAGGGCGAGAACATCTTCATCGCACGTTCGAACATGGCGAGGTTCTGGCGCGTGAGATTTTCGAGCGTCTGATTTCCGCCGCCAAAGGCTTCCGCGATGCGGTCCTTCATGGCGTCCTGGTTCTTGGAGAAGCTTTCCATCGTCATGTCGAGATAGCCCGGCACGAAGGCCTGCAAGCTGTCGCCGTAGAAACGGATCAGGCGGCGCAGGAACTGGATCGGAAGCAGGTTCTGCCCCTTGGCTTCCTCTTCGAAGATGATCTGGGTGAGCACGGAGCGGGTAATGTCCTCGCCGGTGCGGGCATCGCGAACTTCGAATTCGGTGCCCTCTTTCACCATCTGCGCCAGATGATCGAGCGTCACATAGCTCGATGTTTGCGTATTGTAGAGCCGCCGGTTCGCGTACTTCTTGATGACGACCGGCGCGGGCTTGGGCCCGGCATCCGGTGCTGGCTGATCGGCCATTACGCTGCGCTCCTCACCCACCCTTGGCGAACCTTAACCCCGATACCGCAGTGCGACAAGCTGCGCCGCGATTGCGAAAGAGGCGGCCGCGGGGCGATGCGCTATAGTGTTTTCATGGCCCCGGAAC
>DASZYI010000095.1:0-10330 GCA_035545475.1 Rhizomicrobium sp. | reverse complement strand
CCGCCGCGGCGGCCGCGAGGTCCATCTCGGACCCACCGAATACAAATTGCTCGATCATCTGATCCAGCACCCGGGGCGCGTCTTCAGCCGCGAACAATTGCTCGATGCGGTGTGGGGTTCGGACATTTATGTCGAAGCCCGTACGGTCGACGTCCATGTCGGCCGCCTGCGCAAGGCGCTCAACATCGAAGGCACCAAAGACCCGATCCGCACCGTGCGGTCTGCGGGTTATTCGCTCGATGAGATGGTGGCGAGTTAACTTCAAACACCCCACTTCACTTGTCATGGCCCGCGAATTTCGCGGACCATGACACCGTATAATTTGGTGTTGCTACAGCAACTTCAAAATATCGCCTTCAATATCTTCCGGCTTGGTCGTCGAGCCGTAGCGCTCCACCGGGTTGCCGTCCTTGTCGATCAGGAATTTGGTGAAATTCCATTTGATCGCCTGCGTGCCGAGCACGCCCTTTTCTTCCTTCTTCAGATATTTGTAGAGCGGATGGGCGTCGTCGCCATTGACGTCGATCTTGGCGAACATCGGAAAGCTCACGCCATAATTCTTCTGGCAGAACGCGCCGATCTCGCTTTCCGTCCCCGGCTCCTGCGAACCGAATTGATTGCAGGGAAAGCCCAGGATCGTCAGCCCCTTGTCGTGCAGTTTTTCATAGAGCTTCTCCAGCCCTTCATATTGCGGCGTGAACCCGCATTTGCTCGCCGTGTTGACGATCAGCAGAACCTGTCCGCGGAAGTTCGAAAGCGAGATTTCGTCACCCGCAAGTGTCTTCGCGTTGAAGTCGTAAACCGTGGTCATTCGCTGAACCCCACCGTTGCGCAGTTTCATACCCTCCCCTTGAGGGAGGGTCGAAATTGCAAAGCAATTTCGGGGAGGGGTCAATGAGCGAAGGCCCAGACCCCTCCCCGAAAAATCTTCCGCTATGCTCCGGATTTTTCGGCCCTCCCTCAAGGGGAGGGTCGAAACTCAGCGATGACTCAGCTCGCCATCCGCCCCTTGGCCTGGCGCGGCTGTTGCGGCTGATAGGCTTTGCGGGCGTGGGCCTCGCAATAGGGCGAACCCGATTTGGGCTTCCTGCCGCAAAAGTGGAATTCATTCTCGGAAGGGTCGCCGATCGGCCAGCGGCACATGCGGTCGTTGATGGTCAGCACAGTGGCGTGGCTGCCGTCATCCAGCACGATGGGCTCTTCTTCCACCACCGGCGGCTCCGGCACATGGTGAGTGCGCATCGAGACGCGCGGCGCGCTCGGCAGGCGAGGGCGGTCCACCCGGGCAGGCGTGGCGCGTCCCGCCAATCCCAGCCGGTGCACCTTGCCGATCACGGCGTTGCGGGTCACCCCGCCCAAGGCGCGTGCGATCTGGCTGGCCGACAGGCCTTCGGTCCAAAGATTCTTGAGCTGCTCTACCCGTTCATCCGTCCAACCCATGCCCGGCTCCGTCGTTGACCCCACAAGATATCGTATCAACGCATAGTTACTGCACAAGCGCGATGCGGCTTCCTCTAATCCTTGTCCACAGAAATGCCGGGTCTTTTCACTATTGACTTATATCCTATCAGTGCCTATATTCATACACTTGAATGGCCGGCAAGGAGGCGCGAGAGGCATCACCCAGTCTTTTTTCTTCAAAAAGCGAGGTTCAATTCGGCATTGCGGCCATGCCCGCATGGCTGGAAGGGCTTCCTTCCTTGACCCCTCACACTCACGCGGCCGATAAAGCCCGCCCTGTTCAAGCCTTGGAGGACAAAGTGTTTCCGTCGCTGTTGCCAACCTATGCCCGTGCGGACGTCGCGTTCGTGCGGGGCGAAGGGCCCTATCTCTTCGCGGAGGATGGGCAGCGATATCTCGATTTCGGCGCGGGCGTTGCGGTCAACGCGCTGGGTCACGCCAATCCCAAACTCGTCGCCGCCCTCATGGAGCAGGCACAGAAGGTTTGGCACACCTCCAACAACTACCGCATCACCGGCCAGGAAAAGCTGTCGAAGCAACTCGTGGAGTCGACCTTCGCCGACACGATGTTCTTCACCAATTCCGGCGCGGAATCGATTGAATGCGCGATCAAGATGGCGCGCCGCTATCATTATGCGAACGGCCATCCCGAACGCTTCCATATCATCACCTTCGAAGGCGCCTTTCACGGCCGCACGTTGGCCGCCATCGCGGCCGGCGGTCAGGCGAAATATCTCGAAGGCTTCGGCCCCAAGGTCGAAGGTTTCGATCAGGTGCCGTTCGGTGATCTCAAGGCGCTCGAAGCCGCGATCACGCCGGCCACAGCCGCGCTGATGATCGAACCGATTCAGGGCGAAGGCGGATTGCGTCCCGCCGACCCGGAATTCCTGCGCGCGCTTCGCAAGATCTGCGACGAGCGCGGCCTGTTGCTGATCTTCGATGAAATCCAGACCGGCGTCGGCCGCACCGGAAAACTCTTCGCGCACGAATGGTCGGGCGTGAAACCCGACATTATGGCCATCGCCAAAGGCATCGGCGGCGGTTTTCCCATCGGCGCGTGCCTGGCCACGGCGGAAGCCGCGAAAGGCATGGTCGCGGGCACGCATGGTTCGACCTTCGGCGGCAATCCGCTCGGCACCGCTGTCGGCAGCGCCGTTCTCGACGAAGTGCTGTCGCCCGGATTCCTCGATAACGTCCGCGCCGTCGGCAACTATCTGCAGCAGCAACTGACGCGCCTGATCGCCGAACATCCGCACGTCTTCGAAGATGTCCGCGGTCAGGGGCTGATGCTTGGCCTCAAGATGCGCGTGCCCAATACCGATTTCGTGAACGCCGCGCGCAAGCACGGCGTGCTGGTGTTGGGCGCGGGCGACAATGTCGTGCGCCTGTTGCCGCCGCTCAACATCGACGAAACCCATGTGCGCGAAGCCATGGAAAAGCTCGATGCCGCCGCGCGCGACTTCGAAGCGGGAAAGGCATCGGTAGCCGCAT
The DNA here is from genome assembly GCA_035545475.1 of Rhizomicrobium sp. Classification (GTDB taxonomy): domain Bacteria; phylum Pseudomonadota; class Alphaproteobacteria; order Micropepsales; family Micropepsaceae; genus Rhizomicrobium. The sequence goes on along the minus strand of DASZYI010000095.1, from coordinate 7,378 downwards.
GAACGCCCCCGCAGGACGGGTCGGGGAAGCCAAACACTTTCTCGATCTCGCCGAATTCGATTCCGGTACGTTGCAGCATCTGATCGCTGATGCCCGCGCGCGCAAGGAAAAGCGCAAAGGCTTGCCCAAAGGCACGCCCGACAAGGACCAGCCTTTGCAAGGGCGCGTGCTTGCGATGATCTTCGACAAGCAATCCACCCGCACGCGTATTTCCTTTGACGTCGGTATGCGTCAGTTGGGCGGCACCACATTGATGCTGACAGGCTCGGAAATGCAGCTCGCACGCGAGGAAACCATTGCCGATACCGCGCGCGTGCTGTCGCGCTACGTCGATGCGGTGATGATCCGCCTGCTCGATCACGAGATGGTGCAGGAGATGGCCGACAATTCCACCATCCCGATCATCAATGGCCTCACCAAGCTCTCGCATCCCTGCCAGGTGATGGCGGACGTGATGACGTTCGAGGAACATCGCGGCCCCATCAAGGGCGCCACCATTGCGTGGAGCGGCGACTCCAACAACGTGCTCACCTCATGGGTGCATGCAGCCCCGCGTTTCGGATTCAAGCTGCGCGTGGCAAGCCCCCGCGAACTCAGCGCGAAAGAATCGTTGCGCAAATGGGCAAAAGCGCAACACGCAGAGGTCACCTTCACCGAAGATCCCGAAGCCGCCGTTGCCGGTGCGGATTGCGTCGTTTCCGATGCCTGGGTTTCCATGGGCGATGACGACAGCACCAAGCGTCACAATCTGCTCAAGGCCTATCAGGTGAACAGCCGCCTGATGTCGCGCGCTGCCAAGGATGCGATCTTCATGCACTGCCTGCCCGCCCATCGCGGCGAGGAAGTGACAGACGACGTGATCGATGGCCCGCAGTCCGTGGTGTTCGACGAAGCCGAAAACCGCATTCACGCCCAGAAGGCGATCCTGGCGTGGTGCTTGAAATAATAACTCACCTCCCCCATGTGGGGAGGTCGAACAAATCTTGAGCACAGCGAAAGATTTTTCGGGTGGGGGTCCGAGTTCAGATCCGGTCCCCCACCCGGATCGCTTCGCTCTCCGACCTCCCCACAAGGGGGAGGTGAGAAAGAAGATGGCGAAAGAAGACTACACCCCCGCCCCGCCGGGCGATTTCGTGTTGCCGTTCGACTTGCCCCAGGCAGGCGTGCGCGGCCGCCTGATCCGTCTGGACCAAACCTCCGCGCGTGCTTTGAGCGCACATCTGTTGCCGGAACCTGCCGCGCGTATTGCAGGCGAAACGCTGGCACTCGCAACCATTCTCGGAAGCGTCCTGAAACTCGACGGCCGCCTCACGGTACAGACCAAAAGCGACGGCTCGCTCGATCTTGTCACGGTCGATTACTACGGCGCGGAAGCAAGCCGTGCCGCAGGCCTGCGCGGCTTCGCACGCCTCGACCGCCAGCGTTTCGACACACTGGAGAACAAGGATTTCGTCTCGCTCGCAGGGCGGGGCGCGCTTGCCATCACCATCGAACCGCGCCGCGGCGGCAACACCTATCAGGGCATCGTCGAACTTTCTTCCGACGGCATCGCGGCAAGCGCCGAAACCTATTTCGCGCAATCCGAACAATTGCCGACGATGATCCGCCTGGCCGCCGCCCCTGTCTTCACGCCCGGTCGCGCCGAACCCGAATGGCGCGCCGGCGGTATCATGCTGCAGGCCACGCCCGAGCGCGCGGGCGACGACGACGAATGGGAACGCCTGTCACTGTTCCTGAAAACGGTCGAAGATGTCGAACTCGTCGATACGTCACTCTCGGGTGAAAATCTGTTGTGGCGCCTGTTCCATGAAGACGAAGTGCGCGTGTTGCCGTTCGAGCCGCTGACGTTCCGCTGCGATTGCGACACTGCCCGTATTGCTTCGGTACTGAAATCCTATTCCGCCGAAGATCGCGCCCATCTTGCCGATCCGGACGGCGTTATCCGCGCCCGCTGCGAATTCTGCGGCAAGGTCCACGAACTCGGCGAAGCTGCGCTTTAGATCAGGAATCCGACTTCGAAGTCGGATTGCCGATGACGTGCAGGAATTCGCGCCGCGTGCTCGCATTTTCGCGAAACGCGCCCAGCATCATCGATGTCACCATGCTGACGCCCGTTTTGTGCACGCCGCGCGTCGTCATGCATTGATGCGAAGCCTCGATCACCACCGCCACGCCTTTCGGCTCCAGCACGGTCTGGATGCAATGGGCGATCTGGGCGTTCATCTTCTCCTGTACCTGAAGCCGCCGCGCGAACGCTTCCACCACGCGTGCCAGCTTGGAGATGCCGACGACCTTCTTGTTGGGCAAATAGCCGACATGCACGCGGCCGATGATGGGCGCCAGATGGTGCTCGCAGTGGGATTCGAACCGGATGTCTTTCAACACCACCATCTCGTCATAGCCGTCCACTTCCTCGAAGGTGCGGGCGAGATAGCCTTCCGGGTCTTCTCCGTAGCCCGAGAACCAGTCTTCAAAGGCGCGCGCAACGCGCGCAGGCGTGTCGAGCAATCCTTCGCGGTCCGGATCGTCGCCCGCCCACAACAGAAGCGTGCGGATGGCGCGCTCGGCTTCGGCGCGCGTGGGCCGCGGATCCTTGGGAGCGGGCTGGGCTGCGCACAATGCATTGGGTTTCACAATATCGTTCATGGAAATGCCGCCTGATTTCGGTCGCGTAGTTTACGCGCAAAGCCCCATCCCGGATCAACCCGTCAATCGAGGTTTAGTGAACCTGTCGGCGCTCGTAGGGGCTTTCAAGCAGGAAAGCGGGGATTTCGGCCTCGAATTGTTCGCCCGCGATCTTTTTCATCTGATAGCGGCCGGCCATCGTTCCGGATGCCGTCGGCAGCGGGCAGCCGCTCGTATATTCGAAGCTCTGTCCCGGTTCGAGCACGGGCTGCGCGCCCACCACGCCCGGCCCACGCACTTCCTGCACGCGCCCGATCGCATCGGTGATGTGCCAATAGCGCGAGAGCAATTGCACGGTTTCGGCGCCGCGGTTTTCGATCGTGATCGTGTATGACCAGAGATATTTGCCTTCGTCGGGTTCCGACTGGTCTTCGAGATAGGCAGGTTTCACCGCCACACGAATGCCGTGCGTGACGCGTTCGTATAACGGGCCGCTGGTTTTCATAAGCGTAATATTCGAGCGGTCGCTGGCGCTTTGCAAGCCGGATCGGGCATTGCGTTAACAGCTTAATGTCGCGGCGTCACCGTGATTTCGGTGTTAACGGAATTGGCAATGAAACATTCTTCGTGCGACAGATGGTGCAGTTCGTCGAGCGCCGCCGCGTTTACGTTTACGCCGGAAGAAAATGTCACGCGCGGCGAAAGCGTGACGCGCGCCACCCACAGCTTTCCGTTCGGCCCTTTCTCCATGAATCCCACCGCATCGTCCTCGTATGCGTCTACGCTCAAACGCTTGCGGGCGCAGATCGCAAGAAATGTCAGCATGTGACAGCTCGAAAGCGACGCCACATAGGCTTCCTCGGGATCGACGCGATCCGCATCGCCTTTGAAGGCAGGCGCAGCAGAGGCGGCCAGCACGATCTTGCCGCTCTTGAACCGCATCTCATGGGCGCGGTTATAGGTGTCGTAGGTGTGTTCGGCGCTGGTGCGTTTCCAGGCAACGCTCGCGTGATGTTCGGACATGATGCCTCCATGAAGAGATCATCATAGCGCGACAAGGCGTGTGCGAGCCGTGAAGCCTGCGCATGGCTGGTCAGAGCGCGGCGAGGGCCCCTTCGAGGTCTTCGCAGATATCCGCCGGATCCTCGAGCCCCACCGAAAGCCGCAGCATGCCGTCGGTCACGCCCATGGCCGCGCGCGCTTCCGGCTTGACCTTGTTGTGCGTGGTCGTGGCTGGATGGGTGATCAGGCTCTTGGCGTCGCCCAGATTGTTGGAGACGTCGACCAGCTTCAGCGCGTTCTCGAACCTGAACGCTTCCTTCTTTCCGCCGTCGATCTCGAACGCCACCACGCCGCCGCCGCCATCCATCTGCATACGCGCCAGATTGTGCTGCGGGTGGTCGTCGCGGAACGGATACAGCACGCGCCGGACCTTCTTCGATTTCGCCAGGAAATCGGCCACGGTCTGCGCACCGGTGCAATGGGCGCGCATCCTCAGATCCAGCGTCTCAAGGCTCTTGAGATGGAGCCACGCATTGAACGGGCTGATCGAAGGCCCAGTGTTGCGGATGAAGCTTTGCAGGTGATCGTTGAGGAAATCCTCTTTGCAGAGGATCACGCCGCCCAGCGCCCGGCCCTGACCGTCGATATATTTGGTCGAGGAATGCACCACGATATCGGCGCCGAATTCCATCGGCCGTTGCAAGGCGGGCGATGCGAATGCGTTGTCCACCACAAGGCGGGCGCCCGCATCATGGGCGATCTTCGAAATCGCCTTCATGTCGCAGATGGCGAGCGTCGGATTGGCGGGCGTTTCCAGAAACAGGATTTTCGTTTCGGGCCGCACGGCACTGTTCCATTCGGCGGCGTCGCAGCCGTCGACCAGCGTGTGGGTGATGCCGAAGCGCGGCAGGATTTCCTCGATCACATGGCGGCAGGCGCCGAACATCGCCTTGGCGCCGATCACATGATCGCCCTGGCGCAACGCGCTCAGGAACGTGGCCGAGACTGCGGCCATGCCGCTTGCGGTGGCGCGCGCGACGGGTGCGCCTTCCAGCGCCGCCATGCGCTCCTCGAACATCGAGACGGTCGGATTGCCGAAGCGGCTATATTGATAGCCTGGCGATGTGCCGGTGAAGCGGCCCTCGGATTCCTCGGCGGACTCGTAAGCGTAGCCCGATGTCAGGAACAGTGCTTCGGAGGTTTCCTGAAACGGCGAGCGGGTCTGTCCGCCGCGCACCGCTTTGGTGCGGGGCCGCCATTTGCCGGGTTTCTTGTGCGTGGCCATGGCTCGCGTCTTGCCGCCTTGCTGGTCGGGGGTCAAGCCGCCTATCGTCGCTGGGCACTCTTCCGAGGCTTGGCGCGCACGCATGAACACCATCGGCCATCATTCGGCGCTCATCTATGTGATGGTGGTCGTCTCGGCGTCCGACGGTGTGATGAGCGAGCGCGAACTCAAGACCATCGGCCAGCTCATCAAGACGCTGCCCGTCTTCCAAGATTTCGAGGAGCATCGTTTGGCAGCCGTTGCCAAGGACTGCACGGCATTGCTGCAGGAGCCTGAGGGCATTCACGCGGTCCTGGGCCTGATCAAAGCCGGTTTGCCCGCACATTTGCGCGAAACGGCATTCTGGCTTGCGCTGGAAGTGGCGTTTGCCGACAGCCGCATCATGCTTGAGGAAGTCCGCGTGATCGAAAATCTGCGCCGCGAGCTCGGCCTCGACCGGCTCACCGCCGCCGCCATCGAGCGCGGCGCGCGTGCGCGCTACCAGGTGGCCTGACGGCATTGAAGCGTCTCTATCTCTTGCGCCACGCCAAGGCCGTTGCTGCCGAGCCGTCCGTTGACGATTTCGCCCGCGAACTCGCCGCCCGCGGCCATGCCGATGCCACGCGGCTTGGCGTCTGGCTGGCCGAAAAGAAACTGCAGCCTGCACTCGTCTTGTGTTCGCCCGCGCGCCGCACGGCCGAAACCTGGCAGGACGTTTCGCAAGCTTTCGAAAAACCGCCCGAACTGCAATTTGCGCGCGCGCTTTATCTTGCCTCCGCCAATCACATTCTGGCGGAGCTGCGCAAAGTGGCGGCGGACTGCGAAAGCCTGATGGTCATCGGCCACAATCCGGGGCTGGAGTCGCTCGCATTGCATCTGGTGAAACGGCCCAAAGGCGACAAGGCAAAAGATCGCCTGCGCGAGATGGCCCAAGGGTTTCCCACCTGCGCGCTCGGCATCTTCGAGTTCGACATCGGAAAGTGGAAAGACCTCGCTGCAGGCGAAGGCGAACTCACACATTTCATTCGGCCGAAGGATCTGAAGGATTAGCCGGCCACGCTGCGCGTCCTGACCGCGAGCCGGGGCCATGCGAAGGCAGCTTCGGGAATGGGCTCGCCCATCAGCCGTACGGTGCGTTCCGCCATAAGCCGTCCGCCCAGCCGCTCGTAAAAGAACCGGGCGGGGTTCTTGGCATGTGCCCAGACGATGCAGGAGGAAAATCCGCGCCGTTTAAGGTCGGCGAACGCGCCCGCCAATAGCGCGCGCCCTACGCCCTCGCCATAGAAAGCCGGATCGACATAGAGCGTATAGACCTCGCCATCCGGGCCGAGATCCGGATCGCGCGAACGTCCGAAGCTTGTCATGCCGACGACACCGTGGCGTTCGTGCCGCGCCACGAAGACGGATTCACGCGCGGCAATAGCAGAACGCCAACGCGCCGCCTGGCCGTTCTGCGTCATGGCCGTCAGCAGGGACGTGGGAACCGTGCCCGCATAGGCATCGTGCCACGACGCGATATAGACGCGCGCGATGCTGTCCGCATCCTCAGCGCGGGCGTGGCCGACATGAATGAAAAAGCTGTCCACACGCGAAGCTTGCCGCTCCGGGGGCGCGGCGGCAAGCGGAACCCGCCAAAACAAAAACGGCGCCGCAAGGCGCCGCTTTCGTTCAGTTGATCGCTTCGCTTAGGCCTTGCGGCGGCGGCGGGCGAGACCCAGACCGGCCAAACCGGCGCCGAACAGGCTCAGCGTGATCGGCTCCGGAGACGGAACGGTCGGGTTGAAGGAGATGTTGTCGATTTCAAACGCGTGCTGACTGCTGGTGGCAACCACGCGATTGAAGGCGGTGGTCGAAGTGATGTTCACATAGAACGTCCCGGCCGCGCCCTGGTCGCCATTGGCGAAGGCGGTGACATCGCTACCGGTGATCGACCCGATCAGGGTGTTGTTGTCAAAGAATTCCAGCGTGTTGTAGGTGTCCACGGAACCCCACAGCAATCCGAAATAGCGTTCGTCACTCGGCAGAAGGAAGGTGACCGAGGATCCCTGGATGCCGCCGGCCGTGACATAGACCGTCGTATCCTGACCGTTGGGCTGGTCATTGCCGGGGAATGGGTTGCCGAAACCCTGACCGTTGTTGCCGGAAAGGAAGGGCGCCGCATTGATGCCGCTGACATTGCCTTCAACAGCGCCGCCATCCGGCGAGAAGCTCACGCTCATGCCCGACTGTGGAGAGAGGCCGCCGGTCGTATTCGGTGCCGCATCCAGCCCGTTCGTCGTCAGCCAGTCGAGATTGTCCAGTATCACGCCACCCGGCGCACCGCCGTTGACCGAACTGATGCTGAGAGGTCCTGCCGAAGCGGCTCCCGTCATGGCAAGGCTTCCGGCGAGCGCCGTAACGGCAGCCGCGGCCTTAAAGCTGTAAAATTTCATTGCAAACACTCCATTACCCGCATTCCTCACCGCATATTCCGTGCCAACCCGAATC
>DASZYI010000094.1:0-3689 GCA_035545475.1 Rhizomicrobium sp. | reverse complement strand
CGAAGGAACGGGATGGAGTAGGTCTGCACGTAACTGGCCTGGATGTGGCCGGTCTGGATGCTGTTGACCGTCTCCTTGGTGTAAGTGACCGTTGCGCTCGACAGGCCGAATTTGGACAAGCGGTCGTTGATCGCAGCGGAGTGATCGCGACATTGCCGCCGCGCGACCGTGCAAACCGCCTGAAATGAAATCCAATCTTGCCCATCTCGCGTCCCCAGCTACCGACAAGACGTTGTGAAGCTATCGGGCAGGAACGAACAGGGTGTTAAAAGTTCCTTCGCGGTTTGAAACAACTTGTCCAGGGTGGCCGCAAACAAAAACGGCGGCCAGAGGCCACCGTTTTCCACAAGATGAGCTGAAGGTCAGGCCTTGCGCTTGCGCTTCAGGAGGCGAATGCCCAGCAATCCAGTTCCGAGCAACACCAACGAGGCAGGCTCCGGTGTTTTCGTGACCAAGAGCGCGGCGCTCTGCGCAGTTGCTGTCCAATCGCAACTGCCGTACTTGCACGTGCGCAAGTACGCGAGCAGGACCGTGCCTGCTGGCACGGAGAAGTCAGCCGAAAATGTTGGCTGTCCTGTTTTGAAATTGACGTAGCCAAACTGGAACTCGTAGACGAAATAGCCTGTCGCCGATCCCGCATAAACTTGGGTAGCGCCGAGAAAGGCGTCTAGGGGGCCCTTCGGGGTAGCTGGATATCCCAGAAAACTGGTGAGCTTCCCGCTGTCCCATTCGCCCTTCAAGACCGAATTGACTGACGTATTGGCCGTGTTCGTACCGTCGATCATAAAATTCAGCGCGTCCTGGCCAACTGTGTTCGGCACCAAGACTTCCAAATAAAAATCGCCTTTACCTTTTCCGGCGGGATCGTGGATAAACCCAAATCCCGTGAAATTACCGGTCGGATGGATGTCGTTTCCGCCGATTGTCGCTTCATCACAGGAAGGCGTGCAAACGCCATGAAGCGTCGAGGCCTCAGCAGTCGATAAGCCGATGACGGCTATCGCGCCCAAAACGGCCGCAAAAAATTTCACATTACCCATATGTATTTTCCCGGGCTGCGGCCCGATTATTTGCGCAAGTACAAGCAAAAGCTGTGCCGATGGCGTGTTTTCGCCGTTTTAAGGTGGAGGGGCACTGATTTCGTAAACGGAACCGACAGTTCCCGTCGCTTATTCCAAGTCCTCGATCTTCTCTTTCGGCTTGCCGCCGATGGCCTGGGCGAGAGCCGCGGCCATGAAGGGGTCGAGGTCGCCGTCCAACACGTCTTGCGGGATGCGGCTTTCGACGCCGGTGCGGAGGTCTTTGACGAGCTGATAGGGCTGCAACACATACGAACGAATCTGGTGACCCCAGCCGATGTCGGATTTCTCTCCGATGAAGGCGCCGGTTTCGGCCTTCTTCTTTTCGAGTTCGATTTCGTAGAGACGCGAGCGCAGCATATCCCAGCAGATCGCGCGGTTCTGGTGCTGCGATTTCTCGGTTTGCGACGACACCGCGATGCCTGTGGGCAGGTGCGTGATGCGCACCGCACTTTCCGTCTTGTTGACGTGCTGGCCGCCTGCACCGCTCGCGCGGAAGACGTCGATGCGCACATCCTTTTCGGGGATGTCGATTTCGATCGACTGGTCGATCACCGGATAAACGGTGACGGATGAAAAGCTGGTGTGGCGGCGCGCGTTCGAATCGTAAGGCGAGATACGCACGAGGCGATGAACGCCCGCTTCGGTCTTCAGCCAGCCATAGGCGTTCTCGCCTTTCACCAGCAGCGTGGCAGATTTGATGCCCGCCGCTTCGCCCTGGCTTTCTTCGATCAGTTGCAGCTTGTAGCCGTGGCGTTCGGCCCAACGCGTGTACATGCGGAACAGCATTTCCGCCCAGTCCTGGCTTTCGGTGCCGCCCGCACCCGCATGGACTTCGAGATAGGCGTCGTTGGCGTCGGCCTCGCCGGACAGCATGGATTGCAGGCGCAGATGTTCGGCGCGCTTTTCGATTTCCTTGATGCTGTTTTCCGCGTCCGCCACCATTGCGGTGTCGTTCTCGGCTTCGGCCATTTCGATCAGGCCCACGGCGTCGGCAAGCTCGCTGTCGAGCGCTCGCACATCGGAAAGCGCCTTGTCCAGTTTCTGACGCTCGCGCATCAGTTTCTGGGCGGCTTGCGGATCGTTCCAGATGGCGGGGTCTTCCGCCTTGGCGTTCAGTTCGTCGAGGCGGCGAAGCGCGTTGTCCCAGTCAAAGATGCCTCCTCAGCAGGGCGATGGCCTGCCGGATCTCTTCGACGCTGCGTTCTGTTTCGGCGCGCATGGGAGTGTCCTCTTCGGGGCGCGAGATTCTTGAATTGTCGCTCTTTCCTGCGCCGAACCGGCATCCACTTCGGCGGAAAACGCTCTTATGGCGGCGGACGCGGCAAACGGCAAGAGGCTCACGACCGCACCGGCGGGGCGACGGTGAAAAGGTCGTTGTGACCCAGTTCGGCGTTGCGGCGGCGCTCCAGTTCGGCGGTGTAACGGCGCAGGGCGAAGGCTTCGGTGAGATAGCCCAGCAGCTTCGGTTCGGCGATGGAGGAGACGACGGCGATGGATTCCGTCTTCTGTTCCTCGAAACGCAGAAGCGCGGTGCGCACATTGTCGGTCGGCAGCAGGAACACGTCGCGTTCGCTCGCGATGTCGCCTGCCACGATCCAGTCGAGTTCGTCTTCGATGCCGGGTTCATGGGCCAGCGCGACGTCCAGCGTACCGACATAGAGACCGCCCTGCCCCGTCACGAACAGCCGCTTGGCGCTGCCGACGGGATAACGCTCGCGCAACTGGCGCAGCGTCATATCGGCGGGAATGGCTTTGGCGTCGGCACGCATCAGACGGCCCGCAGTGAGTTCCGCGATCCATCCGATGTCGTGCGGACTGCGGATGCCGAGGCCGCGTTGGTGGAAGCGCCAGGTGGCGAAGGAGTAACCGAATGTCAGCCGCACGATGGTCGACGCCGTGATGACGCCGACCAACACAGCGGCGGTCACGGGGAAATCGCCGGTCGCTTCGAGCACGAGGAACACCATGGTGAACGGCGCACCGATGATGGCGGCGGCGACCGATCCCATCCCCACCAGCATGAACGCGCCGCCTTCGAGACCGACGCTGGGGATGAAATAGGCGAGGATCTGTCCCACCGCCGAACCGAACAGACAGCCGATCAGCAACGACGAACTGAAGAGGCCGCCGCGGAAACCCGAACCGACGGAAATCGCGGAGGCCAGAATCTTCGCGGCCAGAAGTGCGATGAGCGGCAAAAGCGGCCAGGCCTTGTCGAGATGAAGCTGGATTGCGCCGTGCCCCGAACCCAACACTTGCGGAAACAGAAGCGCGACCCATGAAAGCGCAAAGCCGCCTGCGACGGGGCGCATCCAATCCGGCAAGGGCGATTTGCGCAGGCCGCCTTCGACCCAGGTCACGAGTTTCATGGTGAGCACGCCCACACCGGCGGCGGCAATGCCCATCAAGGCGAAAAACATGTAGCTGCGTTGTTTGAAGGCGAGATCGTGGATGATCTCGAACGACGCGGGCGGAAACGCCATGGAGCGCTGAACGATCGCCGCCGTCAGCGAAGCCGCGCAAACCGGCGCGAGCGCGCGCGGCATGTAGCTGCCGAGGATCAGTTCGTAACCGTAGAACGCGCCCGCAAGCGGCGCGTTGAACGCA
>DASZYI010000093.1:0-20211 GCA_035545475.1 Rhizomicrobium sp. | reverse complement strand
CGACACAGCAATGAACAGCCGCATTTCGTTCTGGGGCGGCCTGGTGGCGCCGATGTTGCGCGCACGATCCTTTGTCGCCCGTCCCGACTGCTTGCGATAGAACGGAACGAAGATGCGGTTCGCGATCATATAGCCAAGCGTCAGAGCCTGGACCACCAATTCGGCCGCCGTCAGCCAGGGCTGCAATTTGGGGTGCCTGGCGCGATAGGAACGGCGCGCAAGAAACCGGCAGAGATCTTCGTGTTCGTAATCGCGCTCGTAATTGCCCAGATGCGGGTGATGGCTCGAGACATGTTCGTGCTGATAGGTGAGCTGCCCGCCGAACGATGTCATGATGACTTCGAGCAGCAGATCGAAACCAAGCTTTGCCCGCCGCTCGCGGAAGACAAGCCGATGCGCGGTCTCATGCAGCAGCGCGCCCGCCGAATGGATCATGAGCTGGCCGAAAAAGAACGCCGCGAAAAACACCACGAAGATGTTTGTGCGTCCGACGAGCCACGCGCTCGACCAATAAACCGCAAGTATGATCAGCGCCCCGATCAGCCCCCGCCATTCCGGCCCCGCGAGGGCAGCCGCCTCGGGGTGAGCTTTCATCACGGCCACGCGCATTTCGATGTGGCGACGGGACTGCGGCGACAGCAGGTTTTCCTGCAACACCGGCCCGTCTCCGGCGCGTGCAGCGGCGATGGGTGAGGTGTCGTTCATTGTCGGGCTGCCAGGATCATCGCCACGCTAACCCTTCAGGGCAGCAAAAATCAGCCCCGGCTTTTCATGATGTCGCGGATTTCGCGCAGCAGCACCACATCTTCGGCCGGAGGAGGTGGCGGTGCCGGCGGCGCTTCCTTTGGTGTGGTCAGTTTATTGATTTGCCGGATCAGCAGGAACAGTACGATTGCCACGATCAGGAAATTGATCACCGCGTTGATGAAAACCCCGTAATTGAGGGTCACCGCGCCAGCCTTTGTCGCTTCCGCGAGGGTCGGCATCTCCGGACCTTTCAACGTCACGAAGTAGTTCGAAAAGTCGACCCCGCCCATCGCGAGACCAAGGACCGGGTTGATCAGATCCTTGACGACGGAATTGACGATGCCGGTAAACGACGCGCCGATGATCACGCCGACCGCGAGGTCGATGACGTTGCCGCGCATCGCAAATTTCTTGAATTCCTCGAACATAGCCGTCCCGCTGGAAGCACCCGGCGAGGAAGCTAGTCCGCCGCGGGCGCTTCAACAACCCAGGCGCGCAGGAGCGAACAGAAGACCCATCCCACCATCCCACCCGTCACCACGCCTAAGGTGTTGGCGATCTCGTCGTTCAGGCTCATATCGCGCCCGACCAGCCCCTGCAGGATTTCGAGCCCGCCCCCAAAGGCGACCAGAACCAGCAGCGACCATGGCCACCACCAGCGGCGGGCTTCCAGCGCTACCGTCATCAGCCCGGCCAGAAGGGCATAAGCGCCAAAATGCTGCAGCTTGTCCCATATGTTAAGGCCGATACCGCCCGGACCCAGCTCGCCCCAGGCCACAATGACCAGGAACACCCAAAAAAGGGTCATGGCCAGCCGGGTCAGGTTCTTTTCGGTTTGCAAGGTCATCGGGCTCTCTCGGGCGGGCCGAACATGGCCGATCACAGCTTGAAAAGGGCTTAAGCCCCGTATATGACGCCGCCTCTTTGGGGCCGCCCGGCTGGGCATGCCGTGGCGACCCGTTAATGCGAACAGGCACCCAACAGCCTCGCCGGCAACCGTGGCGCCAATAAGGAGACCGCAAAATGCCCAAGATGAAGACCAAGTCGAGCGCCAAAAAGCGCTTCAAATTCACGGCCAACGGCAAGATCAAGCACGGCCAGGCGGGCAAGCGCCACGGCATGATCAAGCGTTCCAACGAGCAGATCCGGGAACTCCGGGGTACCTCGACGATGAGCGCGTCGGAAACCCAGCGCGTGAAGCGCTGGATGCCCTACGGTTGAGGGAGAGATAGATGTCCAGAGCACCCCGCGCCGTACCGTCCCGCGCCCGCCGCAAGAAAATTTTCAAGCAGGCCAAAGGCTTTTACGGCCGCCGCAAGAACAACATCACCTCGGCCAATGCCGCGGTCGACCGTTCGCTCCAGCACACCTATATCGGCCGCAAGCTGAAGAAGCGGAATTTCCGCGCCCTTTGGATCCAGCGGATCAACGCCGCCTGCCGCGAGCACGGACTCACCTACAGCCGATTTATCAGCGGGCTCGCGAAGGCCGGTATCGACATCGACCGCAAGGTCCTGTCGGACCTCGCCATCCATGAGCCCGCCGCCTTCAAGGCTCTGGTGGATCAGGCTTCGGCCTAACGGACCATCCTCTCCATCGGAGCAGCAGGCCTTGGCAAATCTGCCGGGGCCTATATCAAGCCGTTCCGACTGGGGATTTTGATGACCGATATTTCAGGCCTTGAGCGCGAGATTGCGACCGCCATCGAAGCCGCGCGCGACGAAGGCGCACTCGAACAGGTGCGCGTGGGCGCGCTCGGCAAGAAGGGCAGCGTCAGCGAACTTCTAAAAACGCTGGGCGGTATGACGCCCGACGAGCGCAAAGTGCAGGGGCCGCTGATCAATGGTTTGCGCGACCGCGTGGGCGAAGCCATCGCTGCGCGCAAGGCTGCGCTTGGCGATGAAGCGCTGAACGCCAAACTCGCAAACGAACGCATCGACATCACGCTTCCCCCGCGGCCCGAACCGCGTGGCAGCATCCATCCCGTTTCGCAGGTGCTGGACGAAATCACCGCGATCTTCGCCGACCTCGGCTTTGCGATTGCCGAAGGCCCGGATGTCGAACTCGACGACAACAATTTCACCAAGCTGAACATGCCGCCCGGCCATCCAGCGCGCGAAATGCACGACACATTCTATGTGGCGCCCCAGGCCGATGGTGTGCGCCATGTGCTGCGCACCCACACGTCGCCCGTGCAGGTGCGCACCATGCTGAAGCAGAAGCCGCCCATCCGCATCATTGCCCCGGGCCGCACCTATCGCGTGGATTCCGACGCCACCCACACGCCGATGTTCCATCAGTTCGAAGGTCTGGTGATCGACCGGGAAACACATCTGGGCCATTTGAAATGGACGATGGAGGAATTCGCCAAAGCCTTCTTCGAAGTCGACAATGTGGAGATGCGCGCGCGACCGAGCTTCTTCCCGTTCACCGAACCAAGCGTCGAATGGGACATCCGCTGCGACCGTTCCGGCGGCCAGATCAAATTCGGTACCGGCAATGACTGGCTGGAGTTTGCGGGCTCCGGCATGGTGCATCCGCGCGTGCTGGAAATGTGCGGGCTCGATCCCACTGTCTATCAGGGCTATGCCTTCGGCGGCGGTCTCGACCGGCTTGCCATGCTGAAATACGGCATCCCCGATCTTCGTCCGATGTTCGAATCCGATTTGCGCTGGCTGCGCCATTACGGCTTCGCAGCTCTCGACATCCCCACGCTCGATGGAGGGCTGTCGCGATGATCGCGCGAAGCGCAACAGAAGAATCTCACGCGGAGACGCGGAGAAACGCACACTCCGCGCCTCCGCGTCTCCGCGTGCCATCCTTGGGAGGCGCCCTATGAAATTCACGCTCTCCTGGATCAAGGATCATCTCGATACCGATGCCGACGCAGCGGTGGTGGCCGATAAGCTCACCTCCATCGGTCTCGAAGTGGAATCGGTGGAAGACGCGGGCGCGCGGCTGAAGGATTTCGTGGTCGGCTATGTCGTTTCCGCCGAGAAACATCCCAATGCGGACAAGCTGAAGCTTTGCATGGTGGATATTGGCGAGGCCGCACCTGTTCAAGTCGTCTGCGGTGCGCCCAACGCGCACACGGGCATGAAAGGCGTGTTCGCGCGGCCGGGCACCGTGATTCCGGCCAGCAACGAAGTGCTGAAAGTCGGCACCATTCGCGGCGTGGAATCGCGCGGCATGTTGTGTTCGGAGCGCGAGCTGCTTCTTTCCGACGAACACAACGGCATCATCGAACTTCCCGAAAGCGCGAAAGTGGGCGCGTCGGCCGCCGCAGCGTTGGGTCTCACCGATCCCGTGATCGACATCGCCATCACGCCCAATCGGGGTGATGCGACGAGCGCGTTCGGCGTGGCGCGCGATCTGGCGGCTTCCGGTCTTGGCACGTTGAAAGATGGGCGCGTCGAGATCATCGAAGGCAAATTCAAAAGCCCCAAGACGGTCGCGCTGAACTTCACGCCCGATACGGCGGATGCCTGTCCGATTTTTGCGGGCCGTTACATCCGCAATGTGAAGAACGGTCCCTCGCCCAAATGGGTGCAGGACAAGCTGAAGGCCGTGGGTCTGCGCCCGATTTCCGCGCTGGTCGATGTGACGAATCTGATTGCACATGACCGCGGGCGTCCGCTGCATGTCTTCGATGCCGACAAGCTGCAGGGCAATATGCAGGCCCGTCTTGCCAGGGACGGCGAGCAAATGCAGGCACTCGACGGCAAGACCTATACGCTTGATTCCACCATGACGGTGATCGCCGACGATCATGTCGCGCGTGGCATTGCCGGTGTGATGGGCGGCGAAGATACCGGTTGCACCGAAACCACCACCAACGTCTTCGTGGAATCGGCCTGGTTCGATCCGGTTCGCACGGCGGCCACAGGCCGCAAGCTCGGCATTGTGTCGGATGCGCGCTATCGTTTCGAACGCGGCGTCGATCCCGACTTTGTCCTGCCGGGATTGGAACTCGCAACCAAACTGATCCTCGAATTCTGTGGCGGCGAGCCTTCGGAAATCGTCGTGGCGGGAAATCCGCCCGATATTCGCAAGACCATCGCCTTTGAACCCGGCACGGTGAAACGTCTGGGCGGTCTCGATGTGCCGCGCGAGGACATCGCGGCCATCCTTTCCAATCTCGGTTTCGAGATCGAAGACGAAGACCCGATGAAAGTCACCACGCCATCATGGCGCAGCGATGTGGCCGGTCCTGCCGACCTTGTTGAGGAAGTGGTGCGCATCTACGGGCTTAACAAAGTGCCGTCCGCGCCCATGTCGCGGCCGAGCGCCGTGGCGCATGCCACGCTCACGCCCGCGCAACGGCGCACCCGCGCCATCCGCCGGGCGCTTGCCGCGCGCGGTTTCAACGAAACGATTTCCTACTCCTTCATTCCGCGCGCGCATGCCAAACTGTTTGGCGGCGGTGACGATGCGCGCCAGATCGAAAACCCCATCGCCTCCGACATGGATGCGCTGCGTCCGAGCGTGTTGCCGTCCCTGCTTGCAGCGGCGGCACGCAACCAGGCGCGAGGGTTTGCCGATCAGATGTTGTTCGAAATCGGTGCGCAGTTCGAAAACGGCGCGGCCGGCGGACAAACCGCTATCGCTGCCGGAATCCGCGTTGGCACCGGCGTGCGCGACTGGATGAAATCGTCTCATGCCGCCGATGCGTTCGATGCGAAGGCCGATATGCTCGCGATTCTGGACGTGGCGATGGGTTCGGCAATGACCGCGCCCGTGAAGCCGGGAGCGCCTGGCTGGTATCATCCGGGGCGTTCGGGAACGCTGGCGCTTGGCCCAAAAGTGCTTGCGAGTTTCGGTGAGATTCATCCGAAGATTTTAGCGGCTTTCGATCTCAAAGGTCCGGTCGTCGCGTTTGAAGTCAACCTCGATGCGATTCCAGAACCCAAAGCCAAGGGAAAAGCGCGCGCGCAATTCTCGCCGTCGCCCTATCAACCGGTCGAACGCGATTTCGCATTCCTGGTGGATGCGAAGGTTGCAGCGGAAGACGTGTTGAAAGCCGCGAAGGGTGTGGACCGCAATCTGATCGAATCCGCTTCCGTCTTCGACGTCTACGAAGGCAAGGGCGTGCCGGAAGGCAAGAAGTCGCTTGCGATTTCGCTGCGCCTGCAGCCCAAGGACAAGACACTCACCGACGTCGAGATTGAAGCCATCGCGCAGAAGATCGTGGCGGCGGTGAGCAAGGCAACCGGAGCAACTTTACGCGCCTAAAAGGAAACGCGATGGCTGACAGGCAGTTCGACCGTAAATCCGGCCTTGCCTTTGTCGTTGCCTTCGGCATCGTGAGTCTGTTTGCCGACGCGGCTTATGAGGGCATGCGCGGAATCTCCGGACCGTTTCTCGCAACCCTTGGCGCAAGCGGCGCGGCTGTCGGCATTATCGCTGGTGCGGGCGAGCTTGCGGGCTATCTGTTGCGATTGTTCTCCGGTGCGCTCGCGCAGAAGACGCGTGCTTATTGGGCGATCACCCTGTTCGGCTACGTCATCCAGATGGCGGCGGTACCGCTGCTGGCGCTCGTCGGTTCG
Organism: Rhizomicrobium sp.; assembly: GCA_035545475.1. Classification (GTDB taxonomy): domain Bacteria; phylum Pseudomonadota; class Alphaproteobacteria; order Micropepsales; family Micropepsaceae; genus Rhizomicrobium. Next base: position 13,918 of record DASZYI010000093.1, on the reverse strand, counting down.
TGGTGGATGGCCGCGCTTTTGATCGTGATCGAACGCGCGGGCAAGGCGATGCGCAATCCGCCGCGCGATGTGATGCTGGCGCGCGCGGGCGATGAGATCGGGCATGGATGGGCGTTCGGCCTGCACGAAGCGCTCGATCAGACGGGCGCGATTGCCGGGCCGTTGATCGCGGCACTCGTTCTATGGTTGCACCATGATTATCGCGCCGCCTTTGCATGGCTCGGCGTTCCGGCGGCGCTCACCTTGCTCAGCCTGTTCGCCGTGCGTGTGCGGTTTGGCTTTGCCGGTCATATAGGTGAAACCCATGCAATCGCGGCAAAGGATGGCCTTCCCCGTGCCTTCTGGCTTTATGCAGCAGCCACCGCGCTCATCGGATTTGGCTTTGCGGATTTCCCGTTGATCGCCTTCCATTTCGAGAAAGCCGGAATCGTTTCGCAAAGCCTGATCCCCATTTTCTACGCAGCGGCGATGGGTGCGGCGGGCTTGGGTTCGCTGCTGTTCGGCCGCTGGTTCGATGTCCGCGGCCTTTCCGTTTTGCTTCCCGGCACATTGCTTGGGATTGCGGTTGTGCCGCTCGGCTTCCTCGGCGGTTTCTGGTTGGGCCTTGTGGGCACGCTTCTCTGGGGTCTTTCGCTCGGGGTGCACGAGGCGGTGATGTCCGCTGCGGTGGCGAAGATGGTGACGGAACGGGATCGTCCGCGGGCCTACGGCATTTTTACGGCCATTTTCGGGATTGCGTGGTTCGCGGGAAGCGCCGTGCAGGGCGCTCTGTACGACCTTTCGATTCCGGTGCTCGCAACCGTGTCGGTTGCAGCGGAAATTGCGGCCTTTTTGCCGCTTTCGATGGCGCTCAGGGCGCGGGCTGGACGGGGCTGACTCCCGCCGCTAATAACGCCCGCCCATGACCGATCTGGCCAAAATCCGCAATTTTTCCATCGTCGCCCATATCGACCACGGAAAATCGACGCTCGCCGACCGCCTCATCCAGGTGACGGGCGGATTGTCGACGCGCGAGATGAAGGACCAGGTGCTCGATTCCATGGAGATCGAGCGCGAGCGCGGCATCACCATCAAGGCCCAGACGGTGCGTCTGGAATACAAGGCGCAGGACGGCGAGACCTATGTCCTGAACCTGATGGACACGCCGGGCCATGTGGACTTCGCCTATGAAGTTTCGCGCTGTCTGGCCGCGTGCGAAGGCGCGTTGCTGGTGGTGGATGCGAGCCAGGGCGTAGAAGCCCAGACGCTTGCCAATGTCTATCAGGCGATCGACGCCAATCTGGAAATCGTGCCGGTGCTCAACAAGGTGGATTTGCCTGCCGCCGAACTCGACCGCGTGCGCCAGCAGATCGAGGACGTGATTGGCATCGACGCCTCCGAGGCGATTCCGATTTCCGCCAAGACCGGCCTCAACATCGAAGGCGTGCTCGAAGCCGTGGTCACGCGCCTGCCCGCACCGAAAGGCAACGCCAACGCGCCCCTGAAGGCGCTGCTGGTCGACAGCTGGTATGACACCTATCTCGGCGTTGTCGTTCTGGTGCGTATCGTAGACGGCGAACTAAAACGCGGCCAGAAGATCCGCATGATGGCATCGAACGCCGTCTACCAGCTCGAACGTGTGGGCGTATTCACGCCCAAACAGGTGATGGTCGAAAAGCTTGGTCCCGGCGAGGTCGGTTTCTTTACCGCCGCGATCAAGGAAGTTGCCGACACGCAGGTGGGCGACACGATCACCGACGAACGCAAGGGCACCGAAACGCCCTTGCCGGGGTTCAAGCCTGCGCAGCAGGTGGTGTTCTGCGGTCTCTTTCCGGTCGATGCCGCGCAATTCGAAGATTTGCGCGAAGCCCTGTCAAAGCTGCATCTGAACGATGCGAGCTTCACTTACGAAACGGAATCTTCCGCCGCATTGGGATTTGGTTTCCGTTGCGGGTTCCTGGGTCTGTTGCACCTTGAAATCATCCGCGAACGTCTGGAACGCGAGTTCAATCTCGACCTCATTACGACTGCGCCAAGCGTTATTTATCGTCTGCACATGAACGACGGGACGGTAAAGGAGCTGCACAATCCCGCGGACATGCCCGATGTCACGCGCATCAAATTCATCGAAGAACCGTGGATCAAAGCCACCATCTTTGTGCCCGACGAATATCTGGGCGCCGTGCTGAAGCTCTGCGAAGACCGGCGCGGTACGCAGATCGAACTCACCTATGCCGGCACGCGCGCGATGGTGATCTACAAGCTGCCGCTCAATGAAGTGGTGTTCGATTTCTACGACCGGCTGAAATCCGTCAGTCGCGGCTATGCGAGCTTCGACTATCACATCGAAGGCTATGAGGAAGGCGATCTCGTGAAGATGTCGGTCCTCGTCAATGGCGACCCGGTCGACGCGCTTTCCATCATCGTCAATCGCTCACGCGCGGAAAGCCGGGGGCGCGCGATGTGCGAAAAACTCAAAGAGCTGATCCCGCGCCACCTGTTCCAGATTCCCATCCAGGCAGCCATCGGCGGCAAGATCATCGCGCGTGAAACCATCAGCGCGCTGCGCAAGGACGTGACGGCCAAATGTTATGGCGGCGACATTTCCCGCAAACGCAAGCTCCTCGACAAGCAGAAAGAGGGCAAGAAGAAGATGCGCCAGTTCGGCAAGGTGGAAATCCCGCAGGAAGCCTTTATTGCCGCACTGAAGATGGACGATAATTAATCCGGTCTGTCAGTAATTCCGAATCGCGCTTCGATTATTTGCAGTTCGCGGTAACGAAGGTCTACGACTTGCGCGTGTACTTTGTTTGCTTTTAGATTACTTTGGACCTGATCGGGGGGAACATGCAGTCCAAACTTCGTACCACTGCCATTATTGGGTTTCTCGCTTTGGGTTTGGCCGCTTGCGAGACGATGCAGCCAGCGACCTATTCCAACTATGGCGATAACACCTTCGCACTCCACAAATTCGAAGGTGCCAAGGTTCGCATCGGTGCGATAACAGATGACAGCAAGTTCGACAGCAATTGCCGGTTAGTGGGTCCGATTAAGACATCGGGCAACAGGCCAATCGCCGAATTCGTGAAAGACTCGTTCAACGATGAATTGAAATTTGCAGGCCTTTACTCGGACGATCCGGGTACAACGGATTTGACGGCGACATTGCAGGCAGCAAGCTTTTCATCGATGGCTGCGCTGACGCAGGGTCATTGGGATTTTTCGCTTCAGTTGGCCAATCCGGACAACGGAAAAACCGTGACGGCAAACGCCAGCTACAATTTTGACAGTGGTTTCAACGCCGCAATAGCTTGTGCAAACGTGTCGAACGCACTCACTCCGGCGGTTCAGCGGCTCATCCACGCAGTAGTTAGCGATCCTCAGTTTGCTGCGCTGATCAAATCGAAATAGCTCACGCCGCACTGCAGGACAGGCCTACATATTTCACATGAAACATGCGCGACTTGCGGAGGCGCGCCTTCGCGCCTAAACGACCGCGCCATGAAGTACGACGTCATCGTCATCGGGGGAGGGCACGCGGGCTGCGAAGCTGCGGCGGCATCCGCTCGCTTTGGCGCGAGGACGCTTCTTCTGACCCATAAGCGCGAAACTATCGGCGAAATGTCGTGCAATCCCGCGATTGGCGGGGTCGGCAAGGGGCATCTGGTCCGGGAGATCGATGCACTCGACGGTTTGATGGGTCGTGTCGCGGACCGAGGGGGCATCCAGTTTCGGGTGCTCAACCGGCGCAAAGGCCCGGCCGTTCGCGGGCCGCGCGCGCAAGCCGACCGCAAGCTCTACAAGCGCGCCGTGCAGAAGGCGTTGGAAGACGTCGCCAATCTCGAGATTTTGGGCTCCGCCGCAGAAGACCTGATCCTCAAAGATGGCCGGATCGCTGGCGTCATCACCGCGGACGGCGAGCAGATCGAAGCGGCAGCAGTGGTGTTGACCACCGGCACGTTTCTGCGAGGGCTCATCCATATAGGCGAGACCAAAATTCCCGCAGGGCGGGCCGCATCAAAGGGCGCGTTGGCAAGCGGCAATGTGGAGGCGCCCTCCGTCGGCCTTGCCCGGACGCTTTATGGCCTCGGCCTGCACATGGGCCGCCTCAAGACGGGTACGCCGCCCCGCCTTGATGGGAAGACCATCGATTGGGCCTCGCTGGAACAGCAGTTGGGGGACGATCCACCCGCGCCGTTCTCTTTTCTGACCGAGCGCATCGAAACGCCCCAGATCGCCTGCCACATCACGCGGACCACCGAGGCCACACACGCCATTATCCGGGCCAATCTCGACCGGGCACCGATGTATTCGGGCCAGATCGAGAGCACCGGCCCACGTTATTGCCCTTCCATCGAGGACAAGGTGGTGCGGTTTGCAGCCCGCGACAGCCACCAGATTTTCCTTGAGCCAGAGGGGCTTGACGACGATACGGTCTATCCCAACGGCATTTCGACGTCGCTGCCGGAGGACGTGCAGCACACACTGCTCGCCACCATTCCCGGCCTCGAAAAGGTGCGGGTTCTGCGGCCCGGCTATGCCATCGAATATGATTATGTCGATCCGCGCGAACTGAAGCCTTCGCTAGAGACCAAGCGCGTTCCGGGTCTCTATCTGGCGGGACAGATCAACGGCACGACCGGCTACGAAGAAGCCGCCGCCCAGGGCCTGATGGCGGGATGGAATGCGGCGCGGGCGACCGGCGGAAGCGATGCCGTTATTTTCGACCGGGCGTCGGCCTATATCGGCGTGATGATCGACGATTTGGTGACCAAGGGCGTGAGCGAGCCGTATCGGATGTTCACGTCGCGCGCCGAATACCGCCTCAGCCTCCGCGCCGACAATGCCGATCAGCGTCTGACGGGATTGGGGGAAGCGGCGGGATGTGTTGGGCCTGAGCGGAGCAGGGCGTTTGCCGCCAAGTCCCAGGCGCTGGCGGATGCGCGCGCCAAGGTGCGGGCGCTGACCATCACGCCGAATGAAGCCCAGAAGTTTGGACTCCAGATCCGGCTGGATGGCGTAAGACGGTCGGCCCACGACCTGATGGGACTGCCCGGCGTTGGATTTTCCGAGGTTTGCCGCATCTGGCCGGAATTGAACCTCGTCCCCAGAGGCATTTTTGAGCAGCTCGAAATCGATGCCGGCTATGCGGGTTATATGGACCGGCAGCAGGCGGACATCCTCGCTTTCCGGCGTGATGAAGCGCTGAACCTGCCGGCAGACCTTGATTACACAAAGATTCACGGCCTTTCGACCGAAGCGGCCCAAAAGCTAGGCCGTATTCGTCCGGCCACGCTGGGGCAGGCAGGGCGCATCGATGGAGTAACGCCGGCGGCGCTGACCTTGGTGCTGGCCCATGTGCGGGCGCGCGGCAAGGAGCGGGCGGTTGCCTGATCTTTTCGGGCCGAGCGAGTTTGCCAATGCCTCCCATGTTTCACGTGAAACACTGGCCCGGCTTGAGGCCTATGTCGCTCTGCTGACCGAATGGAATGCCCGGCAAAACCTTGTTTCCAGATCTTCCCTCGCCGATGCGTGGAGGCGGCATGTCTGGGATAGCGCCCAGCTCGTGCCGCTGATCCCCCAGGGTATCCGAACGCTCGCGGACCTGGGCAGCGGCGCGGGATTCCCTGCTCTTGTCATCGCGGCGCTAAGACCCGAAATCCGGGTTTCGCCTTATGAATCAACTGCCAAAAAGTGCCGCTTTCTTGCCGAAGCGGCTCGCGTTCTGCAGGTAGACGTGGATATCCGTCAGCAGCGGATTGAAGAGGGTGTGCCGGAAGGCTTTGATGCAGTGACAGCTAGGGCCTGCGCGCCGCTCGATCTTCTCCTGGCCTACGCCAGCCGCTTACAAAAGCCGCACACCGTGAATTTGTTCCTAAAAGGACAAGATGTTGAGGGCGAGTTGAAAATAGCCACAAAATCTTGGAAAATGGAGGTTGTAAAACATCCTTCCCGGTCGGGCCCCGGCACGATCCTGGAAATCCGGGAGCTTGCCCATGTCTAGCCGCCCGCGGGTGATGGTGGTCGCCAACCAAAAGGGCGGCGTCGGCAAGACCACGACCGCAATCAATCTTGCGACCGCGCTGGCGGCCATCGGCAAACCCACGCTGCTCATCGACATCGATCCGCAGGGCAACGCATCGACCGGTCTTGGCATCGAACATTCCGAACGCAAGGTCACGATCTATGACGTGCTGTTGGGGGGCGCGCCGCTTGCCGATGCGGTGACGCCGACGAAAGTCCCGCGGCTTTCCATCGTACCGGCGACCGTCGATCTCTCCGGCGCCGAACTCGAACTGATCGACATGGAGCGGCGCAATTACCGTCTGAAAGATGCGATCGAAGAATTCGCAAAAAGCAACGACCAGAACTTCGCCTATGTGTTGATCGATTGTCCGCCGTCGCTCACTTTGCTCACCGTGAACGCGATGGCCGCAGCCGATGCGGTGCTCGTGCCGCTGCAATGCGAATTCTTCGCGCTGGAAGGTCTCACGCAATTGCTCAAGACCATCGAGCGCGTGCGTACGGGCCTCAATCCGGAATTGGAAGTGCAGGGCATCGTGCTCACCATGTACGACAAGCGCAACAAATTGTCGGATATGGTGGCCGCCGACGTGCGCACGCATATGGGCGAAAAAGTCTATAAAACCGTGATTCCGCGCAATGTGCGTATTTCCGAAGCACCGAGTCACGGACTGCCTGCTCTGATATACGATCTCAAATGCCCCGGCAGCCAGGCTTACATCAAGCTCGCCGGCGAACTCATCCAGCGCGAACAGGCACGAGAAGCGGCATGATGGCGGAGAAGAGATCGGGATTGGGACGCGGCCTCTCCGCATTGATCGGAGACGACGTTGCGCCCGTGCGCACCGATGCGAAGACCACACGCACGCTTCCAATCGCGTTTCTCAAACCCAATCCGAACCAGCCGCGCAAGACCTTCGCCGAAACCGAACTCGAAGATCTCGCCAATTCCATCCGCGAAAAGGGAATATTACAGCCGATCCTTGTGCGGCCTGTGAAGGGCGTCAGCGACACCTATGAGATCGTGGCGGGCGAACGGCGCTGGCGGGCCGCCCAGCGCGCCAAGCTGCATGACGTGCCGGTGGTGGTGCGCGAGATGGAGGATGGGGAGGCGCTCGAACTCGCCATCGTCGAAAACGTCCAGCGCGCCGATCTCAACGCCATCGAAGAGGCGGCCGCCTATCAGGAACTGATCGGGCGCTTCCACTACACCCAGGAACAGATCGCACAGGAAGTCGGCAAGAGCCGCAGTCACGTCGCCAACACCCTCCGCCTACTCAAATTGCCGCAGTCCGTGCAGGCCATGCTGCGCGATGGCAAGCTCACCGCCGGCCACGCCCGCACCCTGATCGGTGCGCCGGATGCGGAAGCCCGCGCCAAGGCCATTGTGGAATCGGCACTCAACGTTCGAGAAGCCGAACAGCGTTCGGAAAAGGTACGAAAAGCTGTTCAGAGGAATGGCTTGGAGAAAGACCCCGATACGGCTGCGCTGGAAAAGCAATTGGCCGACAAACTTGGCCTGCAGATCGAAATCCATGACCGGGGTGACAAGGGCGGGGACGTGAAAATCCGCTACAAGACACTGGAACAGCTCGATGAAGTCTGTCGCCGCCTGAGCCGCAGCTAAATTTTTTTCTTACCTCCCCCTTGTGGGGAGGTCGAACAAATCTGAGTACAGCGAAGATTTTTCGGGTGGGGGGCGGTGGCCGTTCAAGCACGGTTCCAGCTCGTTTAGCTTCGGTACCCCACCCGAAATTTGCGGACGCAAATTTCGACCTCCCCACAAGGGGGAGGTGAGAAGTTACACAGCTTTCGCCAGCTTCAAGGCTTCGGCCACATCGATGCGGCCGTCATAGAGCGCCCGGCCGATCACCACGCCTTCGATGTTGCGCTCTTTTGCTGCAACAAGAGCTGCAACATCGCCGATCCCCGCAACCCCCCCGGATGCGATCACCGGAATGCGCACGGCGCGGGAAAGTGACGCTGTCGCTTCCACATTCACGCCCTGCAACATGCCGTCGCGCGCGATGTCGGTGAAGATGATTGCGGCGACGCCTGCGTCTTCGAACCGCCGCGCCAGATCGGCGGCGTCGAGCGTGGACGTTTCGGCCCAACCTTCGACAGCGACCTTGCCGTCGCGCGCATCTATGCCGACCGCGATGCGTTTCGGATGCGCTCTCGCCGCTTCCTTCACAAGCGCCGGATTGCGCAATGCTGCGGTGCCCAGGATGACGCGCGTGATCCCTGCGTCGAGCCAGCTTTCGATTCCCGCCATGTCGCGCAAACCACCGCCCAACTGAATTGGAAGGTCGATCGCTTTGCGGATGGCACGGATGGCTTCGGCATTCACCGAGCGGCCTGCGAAGGCACCGTTGAGATCGACGCAGTGCAGCCATTCGAATCCCATATCCGCAAAGGCGCGCGCCTGATCGGCGGGGCTGTCGCTGAACACGGTCGCTTCGTCCATGGCGCCACGTTTCAAGCGCACGCATTGACCGTCTTTGAGATCGATTGCCGGAAACAAAATCATGGATGCCACTTAAGGAAATTGCCGAGCAGCGCCAGACCCACAGCCTGGCTCTTCTCCGGATGGAATTGCGTCCCCGCGAGATTGTCCCGCCCGATAATGGCTGTGACCGGGCCGCCATAATCGGTACGCGCCACGACAGCGCCGGCATTGGCCGCGCGCATCTCAAAGGAATGCACGAAATAGGCGTGCGCATCCTTCGCGAGGTTTTGCGTGAGCGCGTGCGGATGCAACACATGAAGTTCATTCCAACCCATATGCGGAATCTTGAGCGACGAGTCTGACGGGGTGAGGCGCACCACTTCACCCTCAATCCAGCCAAGCCCCGGCGTGTCGCCGAACTCGCGGCCCACGCGTGCCATCAACTGCATGCCAACGCAGATGCCGAGAAACGGGCGGCCTTTGGCGATCACCGCATCGTTCAGCGCTTCGATCATGCCGTCGAGCTTCGAAAGCCCGCCCATGCAATCTGCAAACGCGCCCACGCCAGGCAGAACAACGCGCTCCGCATCGGCGACAATATCGGGCTTGTCGGTGACGACGATCTCCTGGCCGCTCGCGCTCTCCCGGGCGGCGCGTGCAAGCGCCTTCTCCGCCGAACGCAGATTGCCCGAACCGTAATCGATCAGCGCGACGATGCTGGACACGAAAGAGACCCGCCGAATTCGCGCGCTTTCATATAGAGGTGCGCCCGCAATGACCACCGGCTCATTTGCCGATGCAGAAATCCCGGAAGATCACATCGAGCAAGTCTTCCACATCGACCTTGCCCGTGATGCGGCCGATGGCGCGCATGGCAAGGCGGACGTCCTCCGCCGTCAGTTCGGGCTCGGCTGTGGCGAGCGCACGCTCCAACGCAAGAGCCGCCTCCTCCAACGCGTGGCGGTGGCGGGCGCGGGTGATGGGCGGGGCTTCGGCGGGAGCTTCGAGCTTTTGCTGCACCTTTTCGGTCAGCGCGGCCACCAGCGCATCGAGCCCCTCGCCGGTCTTGAGCGACAGTCTCAAACCTTCGCGGGGCTGGGGCCAGGGCAGGTCCGCCTTGTTCCAGACCACCAGATCGGCGCCTTCGAATGCTGCAGGTTTTGCTGCAGTCCCGTCCTGCAGCAAAATCACCAGATCGGCGGCCTCCGCGCGGGCCAGCGCCCGGCGGACACCCTCGCTCTCGATGGCATCGGAGGTCTCCCGCAGACCTGCCGTATCGGCAAGCGTGACCAGATAGCCCCCCAGATTCAGGCGCACCTCGATGATGTCGCGCGTGGTTCCCGCTATCTCCGAAACGATGGCCACGTCGCGGCGGGCAAGGGCGTTTACGAGCGAACTCTTACCAACGTTCGGCTTTCCGATCACTGTTAAGTAAATGCCGTCACGAACCAGTTCGCCGCGATGCCGGTCGTCCAGATGTTGTTGGATTTCCTCAACTATCTCCCTGATCGCTGTTCGGACTCTTGCCAAAACGTCTTCAGGGATCTCCTCATCGGAAAAGTCGATGGCGGCTTCGGCCCAGGCTGCGGCTGCGATCAGCCGGGTGCGCCAGGACTCGTAGAGAGCGTAGAGGCTCCCTTCATATTGCTTCAGGGCTTGCCGCCTTTGCCCCTCGGTTTCCGCATCGATCAGGTCGGCCAAGGCTTCGGCGCGGGTCAGGTCGAGTTTGCCGTTTTCGACCGCGCGACGGGTGAATTCGCCGGGCTCGGCCGGCCGCAACCCGGCCAAGGCCGATAGGGCCTGCAGCATGGCTTCGACTATGGCGCGCCCGCCGTGAACGTGGAATTCGGCGCAATCCTCTCCGGTGAAACTCGCCGGGGCTTCGAACCAGAGCACCAGACCGCGATCGATCTCGCCCGCGACGCCGCGCAAGCGCCGCAACGCCGCCATCCGGGCCTGCGGCCTCGTTTCGCCGCTCAATGTCTCAAGAGCTGATCCGGCTTGCGGCCCCGAAACGCGAACAATCGCAACGCCGCTGCGACCGGGAGCTGTCGAAAGCGCAAAAATCGTGTCGGCGCGCACCACTCGCTATTTCGTGCCCTTCTTCCCGCCGCTGGCAGCCGCTTTCGCGCTGTCCCAAAGGAATTTCTGGAACTGCTCGAAGCCCTGCCCGCCCATCGGCATCCAGGCCCGCAGCATGGCCTCGGGATCCGATGTGTCCATCGCGGCTTTCATGCGCCGCTCCATCTCAGCCAACATTTTGTCTTGCAGTTGCGAAACGTCGGGCAGACCCATCAGTTTGCGGGCCTCTTCCGGCGTCATGTCCATCTCGACGTGGATCTTCATGCGGTTTTCCTGCGGTTCTTCGCGCGCTTGTGACGGGCCAGACCCCCGCGCTAAAGGAAGCCAAGGCCGGAAGGCTACATCGCCATAATCGGCCAATCAGGGACATACCGGAAAGCTTCCATGAGCCAAAATCAACTTGCCCAGGAAACAAGCCCCTATCTTCTGTTGCACAAGGACAATCCGGTGCATTGGCGCCCCTGGGGCGCGGACGCCTTCGCGGAGGCCGAAGCGCAGAACAAGCCGATCCTGCTGTCGGTCGGCTACACGGCCTGTCACTGGTGCCATGTGATGAACCACGAAAGCTTCGCCGATCCCGAAACGGCGGAGCTGATGAACTCGCTGTTCGTCAACGTGAAGGTCGACCGCGAGGAACGTCCCGACATCGATCAGCTTTATCAGACCGCGGCCCAGACCATGGGCACGCAGGGCGGCTGGCCGCTGACCATGTTCCTCACGCCCAAAGGCGAGCCTTTCTTTCCCGGCACCTATTTCCCGAAGGAAGAACGCTTTGGACAACCCTCGTTCAAGCGCATCCTGGAAGAAGTTTCGCGCATCTATCGCGAACAGCCCGAACCCGTTGCCGGCACGATCGCACGCGTACAGCAGTCGCTTGCCAATATCTGGGCGCGCGACATGCGCGGCGATCTCAATCCGCTGGTGCTCGATATGTCCGCGATCCACATCGCGCAGCGCTTCGACATCTTCTATGGCGGCCCGGTCGGCGCGCCGAAATTCCCCACGACCACCTCGCTCGAACTTCTGTGGCGCGCCTATCTGCGTACGGGCGCGGCGCAATTCTTCCAGGTGGTCCAGACCTCGCTCGACAATATGTGCATGGGCGGCATCTACGATCACATCGGCGGCGGTTTCGCGCGCTACGCGACCGACGAGCGCTGGCTGGTGCCGCATTTCGAGAAGATGCTTTACGACAACGCCCAGCTCGTCGACATGCTGACGCTTGTCTGGCAGCACAACAGAAATCCGCTCTATCGCGACCGTATCGAAGAGACGATCTCCTGGGTGCTGCGCGACATGAAGGTGGGCGATGCCTTTGCGTCCAGCTTCGATGCAGATTCCGAAGGCGAGGAAGGCAAGTACTACGTCTGGACCGAGGCGGAAATCGACGCGGCCTTGGCGGGTACGTTCTCCCAGCGCTTCAAGCAGGTCTACAACGTGCGGCGCGAAGGAAACTGGGAAGGCAAGAACATCCTGCATCGTATCGGCGGTGCCGTTTATCCGTTGCCCGATGCCGACGAAGCCCTGTTCAAGCGCCAGCGCGAATTGCTCCTCGCCGTGCGCTCCAAACGCGTCGCACCGTTACGCGACGACAAAGTGCTGGCGGACTGGAACGGCATGATGATCGCGGCCCTTGCCCATGCAGGTGCTGCCTTCAACCGCCGCGACTGGATCGAAGCAGGCGTCAAAGCCTTCGACTTCATCGTCAAAACGATGAGCGACGGCAATCGTCTCTACCATTCCTGGCGCGACGGCAAACGCCATCACACAGGTTTCGCCGACGATTACGCGCATATGGCGCGCGCGGCTCTCGCGCTGTGGGAAGTCACACAGGAGGATCGTTTCCTCGACCGCGCAAAGGCGTGGACGCATGTGATGAACGAACATTTCTGGGACATGCAAACGGGCGGCTATTTCCAGACCAGCGACGATTCCGAAGTGCTGTTCTTCCGTCCGCGCACCGTGTTCGACCAGGCGGTGCCTTCGGCCAACGGCACGATGCTCACCGTATTGGGCAAGCTCTATTTCGCCACGGCCGACGTCGCCTATCGCGACCGCTCCAATACGCTCGTCGGCGCCTTCTCCGGCGAGCTGAACCGCGCCTTTGCTTCCATGGCGGCCTATATCAACGGCCTCGAAACCATCATGACGGGCCTGCAGATCGTCATCGTGGGACCGAAAGGCAACGCCAAGACGCAGGAATTGCTGGCCGCGGTGCATGGCCGCAGCATCACGCACCGCACCCTGATGGTGGTGGAGCCCGACGATACGCTTCCCGAGGGTCACCCCGCCTTTGGAAAGACGATGCAAAACGGCCAGCCCACGGCCTATGTCTGTGTGCGCAACACCTGCTCGCAACCGATCACCAACGCCGTACAGCTTTCGCAGACATTGCAACTGCCCGCGCGGCCGCCCGGACAGGCCTGACGCAAAAGGGGTGGCAAGGCCCTTCGTCTGTGCTTTGATTTCTCCGCCATAAGGACGGGGAGAGAAAATGAGCGGCAAGGATATCGTGATCGACGGCCCGGATGGCAGCTTTTCGGGCTATCTCTCGACCCCCAGCGCCGGCAGCGGTCCCGGCGTGGTGGTGATCCAGGAGATCTTCGGCGTGAACGCGGTGATGCGCGGCGTGGCCGATGCGCTCGCCGCACGCGGCTATCTCGCGCTCTGTCCCGATCTTTTCTGGCGGCTGCAGCCCGGCGTTCAGCTCACCGACAAGACCAAGGCCGAATGGGATCAGGCTTTTGCGCTGATGAACAAATTCAATCCCGATACCGGCGTGAAAGATATCCAGGCGGCGATCACGCAGTTGCGCGGAGCGCAAGGCTGCACCGGCAAGGTGGGCGCGGTCGGCTATTGCCTTGGTGGATTGCTCGCCTACCTCACGGCGACCCGCACCGACAGCGATGCGTCCGTCGGCTATTACGGCGTGAACATCCAGACCAAGCTCGTTGAAGCGAAAAGCATCAAAAAGCCGTTGATGCTGCACATCGCGGGCAAGGATCAGTTCGTGCCGCCGGAGGCGCAGAAGCAGATCGTCGAAGGTCTGAAATCAAATCCCCTGGTCGCGATCCATACCTATCCGGAAATGGACCATGCTTTCGCCCGGGAAGGCGGCGAGCATTACGACAAGGCATGCGCCGACCTTGCCAATGGCCGTACCGCCACCTTCTTCCGCCAGCATCTGAGCTGACGCCAAAAAGGGGAAATCAGCGGCCCGTTGACACTTACGGTTCCGCCCAACGTCGCATCAGATTGGCATGGCTTTTGGCGATCAGATCGAAGGCCTCGGTCTTGCCGTCCTTATCCAGGATCGACCGCCGTGCGCGGGACAGATCGTAGAGCGTCTCGCGCGCGGCCTCTTCGCGAACAAGGCTTTGCACC
>DASZYI010000092.1:0-23928 GCA_035545475.1 Rhizomicrobium sp. | reverse complement strand
GCCGAATATTGGCTAAGGCTTTGATCGGTTGGTTGCGCGAAGATGGCTGCGTTGACGGCATCCTTCAGTGCGACCGAGGTAGCCGTGGCGGCAGAGTCCGACGCTGTGGGCTTGGTCGCAATGTCGATGTAGTCGATCTTCCTCACGTAAATATCGACGGCATTGGTCATAAGAGCGGCTTCGCGTCGGTCGAAGACGCGCACAATGTCTTCGCTCTGCAGAGCAATATCGTTCTTTCCGTCACGAATTTCGGCGGGCGCAAAGGCCACCACATGGCGCTGCAATGTCTTGGGATCTTTGCGCGAGATGAGGCCAAGCAGCATATAGGGCGCTTCGCCCATCGCGCCGGGTGCGCGCAGAAGATCGGAGAGATTCCGGTAATTGCTAAGCGAATATTCGCCGGCAAGGCTTGTGGGGCCGAAGAATTCAAAGCGGCCGGCCGTGGCCGCGACCGTCTGCTCCACAAAGAGGATGTCGCCGTCTTGCGCCCGGCCATTGAGCGAGGACATAGCTTTTAGCGTCAACCGTCCATCGGCATCGGTGGTCTGGAGCGAGTAGCGGAAATTGCCGCGTACCTGCAGCCCGCCGCCCAGACGAAGCAATTCGGACAAGGAGATCGCGCTTTGTCCGGGGCCGAGCTCGTAGATCGCGGGGCGGCGTACCCAGCCGCTCACTGCCGCCACCTTGCCCAGCGTCGGCACGACGATGCGGTCTCCGTCCTGCAGCAACACTTGCGGAGCGGAGCCGTCGTTCAACAGTACATGATAGAGATCGTAAGGAATGGTACGCCCGCCGCGCACGATGCGGATATTGCGCAGGCTGCCCGATTTCTTCACGCCGAGCGCCAACACCAGCGCATCGAACGGAGTGGAAAGTCCTGTCGCTTGTTTCACGCCGGGCGAATTCACCTCGCCGGCCACCGTCACGCTGACGCGGCGCAGTTGACCGACCGAAACATAGGCGTTCGTCGAGATATAGGCTTGCTTCACTGCCGATTGCAGCGAGGTCTGGAAATCGGAGAAAGTCCGCCCGGCAGCTCGGATGGGCGGCAGTTTCGGGAGCGAGACGTTGCCGTCGTTGTCGACGAGAACGTCGTAGCTCGCATTCTCCTGGCCGCGCAGCGTGATCTGCAATTCATCGCCTGGGCCCAAAACGTAATAGCCCTGGATCGAACCGACTTGCGGCACCGAAATTTGATTGAGGCCAGCGAAGACATCGTAGCCGAACTGATGCAGCGGCAAACCGGCACGGTCCGAGAGAATGAGTTCGATGCGCGAAGGCACGGTGACAGGGGGCGCTCCGACCGGAGCCTGAATGGTTTGTACCTGCGGTTGTTGTTGACCCGGCGGAAGCGTAGGTCCGTTTCCATTACCTTGCTGGATTTGCTGCAAGATCGAATTGATGTCCTGCCCGACGCCTTGCGCATGGCCGCAAGGCGTCCACGCTGAGATCACAGCGACGGCCACTGACGAGGAGATGGACAAGCGACGCAATCTCGACCTGCCGACAAACTTCATCCGTCGCTCTCTTCCCTGCGGTGATCCGGAATCTTCGTGAAGAAGTTCCGCACCATAAGGCCGAATCCCAAACCCACTCAAGCGGTTAGGTTCTTCTTCGGGAAGAAGTGGTGAGCCCGGATGGGATCGAACCATCGGCCCTCTGATTAAAAGTCAGATGCTCTACCGCTGAGCTACGGGCTCGCCAAAGGCGGGCGGACCATAGGGGTGGGGGGTGGTCCGGTCAATCAAGGGTCCGCGGCATTTTCGGCAATGGGAAGAAGTGTCTACAGCAATGTTTCGGCGCGGCCGGGGATGACGGCCCAGACTTCGCCGGCCTTGTCCTTCGGGCGGTAGAAAAGTTCGTTTTCCGGGGCGCAGTTGCGCGTTTTGGCGTTTTCCGATTCGGCGCAGTAGCGGCGGAAGGTCCGCTCGATCTCGTCTTCGAATTTCTGCGGGATGTCGCGGGAGGCGGCTTCGCGCTCCTTGCGGATGGCGCGCATCACCGACCAGCGGCGAAGCCCGCTCGGATGCGGCGACAGAACCTTGATGAGTTCGCTGAGGATGGCGCGATCTGTCCGCATCTTCGGCGAATCGGAATTCGATTCGTGTCTGATGTCGAACTGTTCGCTGCGCTCCGCATAGGTCATTCGGGTTTCCTGTTGGTTTTGAGGATTGGGTTGGAAAAGAAAAACGGCAGGGGGAACGCCCCTGCCGTTTCTCCGGCCGGCAGTGCCGGTTAGACAGCCTTCAGATTGGCGGCCTTCGAGCCGCGGGCGTCCGGCTGGATGTCGAACGACACCTTCTGGCCTTCGGCCAGCGAGCGCATGCCCGCCGCTTCGACGGCGGTTGCGTGGACGAACACGTCCTTGCCGCCGTCATCCGGCGCGATGAATCCGAAGCCCTTGGAGGTATTGAAGAATTTTACAGTTCCGATAGCCATGACAGCTCCTTTGATGATGGCGCGCAGACACATGTCTGCACGAGATGAACGGAGCGATCAGGACTGAAAGTTCGGCTGTCTCGGCCAGGCGCGCAGTGCGATTGGGGGAGTACAACAGTGCGCTTCATCTGACGAACGCCGTCGGCCCCTGTCTAAGCCCTCCAGGCGCATATAACAACCCTGCGGGGGGAAGCGGGATTTGGTTTCACGATGTCAAAGAGCAGTGAGAGCAATATAGGCTTTCATGCCGATAATTGCAATGACAATTTTCTATAATTTCTGTTTTTTTACCTATATTATTGATTTTGAAGGATTAAATAGCGTTATCCGCTGGACGGGCATAGGCCGTGGCGACCTTTTGAACGCAGGCTGCCAGCGTGCCCTCGGCGATGGCCGCGCGCAGGCTGGCCATCAGATCCTGGTAGTAGGCTAGGTTGTGCCAGGACAGCAGCATGGACGCGATGATCTCGTTCGCCTTCACCACATGGTGGAGATAGGCGCGGCTGAACCCGCGGCAGGCCGGACAGCGGCAGTCCGGATCGAGCGGGGCGGGATCTTCGGCGTGGCGGGCATTGCGCAGGTTGAGCGGACCGTTGCGGGTGAAGGCCTGTCCGTTGCGGCCGGAACGCGTCGGCAGCACGCAATCGAACATGTCGATGCCGCGCAGCACCGCACCTGCAATGTCGTCGGGCTTTCCCACACCCATCAGATAATGCGGGCGATCTTCCGGAAGATGGGAGACGGTGGCGTCCAGCACGTCGAACATCGCGCCCTGCCCTTCGCCCACTGCAAGACCGCCCACGGCATAACCGTCGAAACCGATCTCCTGCAGTTCGCGCGCCGAACGCTGGCGCAGATGCGGATAGATGCCGCCCTGCACAATGCCGAAACAGGCATGTCCGGGCTGTTCGCCGAACGCGGCTTTGGAACGCGCCGCCCAGCGCATCGACAGCGCAAGCGATTTCTCGATCTGCGCTTCGTCGGCCGGAAAGGCCGGGCATTCGTCCAGCACCATCTGGATGTCGGAGCCGAGCAGGCGCTGAATCTCCATCGCGCGTTCGGGCGAAAGAAATTCTTCCGAACCGTCGATATGCGAGCGGAAACGCACGCCGTCCTCGGAGATCTTGCGCAGTTGCGACAGCGACATCACCTGGAAGCCGCCGGAATCGGTGAGGATCGGACGCTCCCAGCCCATGAATGTGTGAAGCCCGCCGAGCCGGGCGATGCGTTCGGCGCCGGGCCGCAGCATGAGGTGATAGGTGTTGCCCAGCACAATGTCCGCGCCGGTTTCGCGCACCGATTCCGGCAACATCGCCTTGACGGTCGCGGCCGTTCCCACCGGCATGAAGGCGGGCGTGCGGATTTCGCCGCGTGGCGTGGCGATGACGCCGGTGCGCGCGGCACCGTCTTTGGCGTGGATGTCGAAGCGGAAGGTCATTTGGGGCGGAATAACAGACAGGCATCGCCATAGGAATAGAACCGATAGCGTTCGCGGATCGCTTCGGCATAGGCAGCCTGCATGACTTCTGTGCCGGCGAATGCGCAGACCAGCATGAACAGGGTCGAGCGCGGCAGGTGGAAATTGGTGAGCAGCACGTCGACGGTTTTGAAGCGGTAGCCGGGCGTGATGAAGATATCGGTTTCGCCTTCGAACGCTTCGATGCGGCCATCGTCGCGTGCGGCCGTTTCGAGGGTGCGAAGCGATGTGGTGCCGACGGAGACGATACGTCCGCCTGCATCGCGCGCCGCGTTGAGCCGCCCTGCCGTTTCCTGGGAGACGCTGGCCCATTCGGAATGCATCTTGTGGGCGGAGGTGTCGTTTGCCGTCACCGGCAGAAACGTGCCCGGTCCGACATGCAGCGTGAGCGTCTCGCGAGAAATGCCCTGCGATTGCAGGCGCGCCAGAAGTTCGGGCGTGAAATGCAATCCGGCCGTGGGTGCCGCAACAGAACCGGGTTCGCGTGCGAACACTGTCTGGTAATCGCGCCTGTCCTGTTCGTCGACCGCGCGCTTGCCCGCGATGTAAGGCGGCAACGGCATCTCGCCTTCGCGCGCGATGGCGGCGTCGAGTTCGCCGCCCGACAGTGCAAACGCGACATCGACCTCGCTGCCGCTGACATGGCCAATGACCTTTGCTTCGAGGCTGTGCCCCAAGCGCAACGCATCGCCCTGCACAAGCTTTCGCGCGGGGCGGGCAAAGGCGCGCCACCGGTCGGGAGCCAATCTGCGGTGCAAAAGCAGCTCGATCTTCGCCGGCAGCCCGCCCTCGCTGCGGGGCTGGCGCTGCCCCTTCAATCTTGCCGGTATCACCATTGTGTCGTTGAGGGCGAGCGCGTCGCCTTGCCGCAAAAAGGCAGCAAATTCATCGACTAAGGCGTGTTGCAACCGGCCGTTTTCTTGTACCACCAGAAGGCGTGCCGCCCCGCGGGGGACGGCGGGCCGAAGCGCGATGAGAGAATCGGGAAGGTCGAAATCGAACCGGGCGACATCCATGGGGCGGGCACTATATCGGCACCCAAATCGGGCACCAGCAAAGTTGGACAACTTTTGGAAAGAGATAATTTAGCAAGAAACGGACATTAATGTTCACTCGTGCAACGCAAAGGGAGCTTAGAGCCTTGACACTAAAAGGTGGTTTTGGTCCCTTGCAGCCGCTGAAAGGGGCGTCGCCGTCGGGCGGCGTATTACAAAAAGGGCAGGGGTCCGGGTCAACCCGGCCAAACCGCGTCCGGCAGGCTTCTGGTGGAGCGAAAGGGAGAGAACGGACCGGCCTCCGTCTATCGGGGCCGATAACGACAACCGCCAACCATCCAGAGCGGGAGTTCTTATGAATATGGATGTGCGTAACGCTCTGCTGCCCGCAGTGGCGTATGTCCCGGCCGAAGTGTTCCCTCCAGCGGCCAACCGAGTAAAGCGCGTGATTGACGTCGTGCTGTGCTTCCTTGCGCTGCCGGCGATCCTTGTCATCGGTATTCCGATTGCCTTGCTGATCATGCTCGACGGCGGCGGACCGTTCTTCGTGCAGACCCGTATCGGGCGCGGCGGCAACCGTTTCCATTGCCTCAAATTCCGCACCATGGTGCCCCACGCCGAACGCAAGCTGCAGCGCATCCTCGACAACGATCCGGTGGCGCGCGCCGAATGGGAACGCGATTTCAAGCTGAAGAACGATCCGCGCGTGACCTGGATCGGCCGTTTCCTGCGCAAGACGAGTCTCGACGAACTGCCGCAATTCCTCAACGTGTTGGCGGGCGAAATGAGCATTGTCGGCCCACGCCCGGTGACGCGCCAGGAACTGAACCTTTATGGCGACAATGCACAGCTTTATCTCGCCTGCACGCCCGGCATCACCGGCCTGTGGCAGGTGAGCGGACGCAACGATGTGAGCTATGCCAATCGCGTGGCGCTCGACGTGCGTTATGTGCTGACGTGGACGCCGATGCAGGACGTGAAGATCATGTTCCGCACCCTGCCCGCAATGTTGAGCCGCCGCGGCGCTTACTGAACCGATTCCAGAACGGCTTCGATGATGCGGTCCTGCGTGGCCGCATCGAGATAGGGATGCATCGGCAGGCTGACGACCGTTTTGCTTAAGTTTTCGCTTACCGGAATCGGCGCGCTGGGGAATTCGCGATAGCCTTTCTGGCGTGAGAGCGGAATCGGATAGTAGACCGCGGTCGGAATCTCCTTCGCTTTCAAATCGGCTTGCAGCTTGTCGCGGTCGGGCACCTGGATGGTGTATTGCGCCCAGGTGGATTGCGCGCCGTCGATCACGCGCGGCACGCGGATGCGGTTGGAACGCGACAGCGCTTTCGAATAACGCTGCGCCACCGCCTCTCGCATCTCGATCTCTTCGGGGAAGATTTTCAACTTCTCGATCAGGATCGCAGCCTGGATCGTATCCAGCCGCGAGTTCACGCCGATGCGGACGTTCTCGTATTTGTCCGCACCCTGTCCGTGGATGCGGATGGACCGCAGCAGATCGGCAAGGCCATCGTCATTGGTGAAACTCGCGCCGCCGTCGCCGAAGCAGCCGAGGGGCTTTGCAGGAAAGAAACTGGTCGACGCCGCATCGCCGATGCCGCCGGACCTGCGCCCATCCAACACGCCGCCGAAACCTTGCGCGGCATCGCACAGCATTTTCAGGTTTTCGCGGCGGACGATCGGTTCCAGCGCGCGGTAATCGGCCGTCTGTCCGAACAGATCGACCGGCATCACCGCGCGCGGCTTCAACCTGCCCTCGCGCTTCACCATGGCAATGGCGGCTTCGACGCTTTGCGGATCCATGTTGAACGTGTCTTCCAGCACGTCGACGAAGACCGGCGAGGCGCCCACCAGCGCCACCACTTCGGCGGAGGCGGCGAAGGTGAAGGCGGGCACGAACACCGCGTCTCCGGGGCCGATGTTCCACGCGCGCAGCACGATCAACAGCGCATCGGTTCCGTTGGCGCAGGCGACGGCATGTTTGACGCCGGCAAATTCCGCAAGCTGGGCCTCAAGCCTGGTCACCTGCGGACCCATGATCCACTGGCCGCCCTCGACCGCATCCGAGATCGCTTTGGTCAGGTTTGCGCCCAGGCGGCGGCGCTGGGCCTGCAGGTCGATGAAGGGAATCACGAAAAGCTCCGGCGGGTGGGACGGCCGCGTTCTAGGCGCGGCCCCAAACGGGAGGCGACAAACTTAATGTTGCAGAATACGTCAGGCCGCGGAGGCCGCCCTGCGTTTCAGGATTCCGGCCGCAAAACTCGCAGCACTCAGGGCGTAGAACAGCCACGACAGCGTATCGTTCGTCGAATCCGGCAACACGAAGCCCGCGATCCCGAAACAAAGCCCGGCCATCAGCGAAAGCTGGCGCCACGGGATGCGCGAGAATCGCTCTCGCGCCCGTTCGGCCTTCCAGGCCTGCAATTCCTCTTCGGGCGAAAGCTCGCGCGCGAGCGGTTCGGGCGCCTCGTTCGGTACGAAAGCCGGCTCTTCAAGCGCAACAAATTCGGGGCGGCTCTCCGCGGCAACGGTTTCCACGCGCCGCGAGGCGCGCGGGGTTGCGGCCCCTCTTCGTCCGAACGTGGCTTCCCTCACCGCGGAATCGCTCCATGAAAGCAGCCCTCATGCTTTCACGTCCGGTTTAGGGATCGTTTAAGGAAATCGTCCGATTTCGGATTGTTCAAACTTGCTTCAACTGTCGGCCTCGATGCGGGCCTTCAGGATCTTGTCGGGTTCGCCGGAAATCGCGCCGTTGTTGTGCTCGCCGCCCTTCTTGATGGCGTCGACATTCTCCATGCCTTCGACCACCTGACCCCACACCGAATATTGCCGGTCGAGCCAGGAGGCGTCGTCGAAGCAGATGAAGAACTGGCTGTTGGCGCTGTTGGGATTGGAGGTGCGCGCCATCGACACCGTGCCGCGCTTGTGCGGCGTGGCGGAGAATTCGGCCTTGAGGTCGGGAAGGTCCGAGCCGCCCGAACCCGTGCCGGTGGGATCGCCGGTCTGCGCCATGAACCCCGGAATGACGCGATGGAAAACCACGCCGTCATAGAATCCCTTGCGCGCCAGTTCCTTGATGCGCGCGACATGGTTCGGCGCCACGTCGGGTTTCAGTTCGATGACCACGGGGCCGGTTTTCAGATCGAGGATGAGTGTGTTTTCGGCGTCGCGGGCCATGGTCAGTCCTTTCCGCGTTCTTTGCAGCGTTTGACGAGAAGTTTGGAAACGTAGGGGCTGGTGAACGCCGAGACGTCTCCGCCGAGCATCGCGATCTCCTTGACGAGCCGCGAGGCGATGGCCTGGTGCCTGGGATCGGCCATCAGGAACACGGTCTCGATCTCGGGATTGAGCCGCTGGTTCATGCCGACCATCTGGAATTCGTATTCGAAATCGGAGACGGCGCGCAGGCCACGCACGATCATGCTCGCGCCCACTTCCTGCGCGAACTGGATCAGAAGGCTCTCGAAAGTCTGCACGGAGATCGTGGCGCGCCCGTCGCCCGCCAGCGGCGCCGTTTCGTGGCGCAGCATTTCCAGCCGTTCCTTCAGCGTGAACAGCGGCGTCTTCGATGCGTTGGTGGCGACACCGATCACCAGATGATCGACGAGTTTCACGGCCCGCTTGATGATGTCGAGATGGCCGAGCGTGACCGGATCAAACGTGCCCGGGTAAAGCCCGATGCGAGGTTTGCGTTCTGCAACCCCGGCCTTTTTCGCTGCCACTATGCTTCCCCATTTTCAGAATCTTCGATGCGCTCGACGGATACGACGCGCTCATTCTCCTCGACCCGGAAAATGGTCACGCCGCCGGAGCCGCGCCTTTGTATGCTCACGCCCGCCACAGGCACGCGGATGATCTGCCCCTGATCGCTGATGAGCATCAGGTCGTCGCCCTCTTCCACCGGGAAGGCCGCAACGATGGCGTGGTTCTTCCGGCCCATGTCGAGCGCCACGATGCCCGAACCGCCGCGTCCGGTGATGCGATATTCGTAGGAACTCGAGCGTTTGCCGAAACCGCTTTCGGAAACGGCAAGTACGAATTGTTCCTTGGCGCCCAGTTCCGCATAACGCTCGGGCGTCAGGGCGGCTTCTTCGCCGCCGTCATCGGCGTCGTCGGCCACATCGTCGGCCGGCTCTTCGCCGGTTGCAGCCCGCCGCGCCGCAGCCGATTGCTTGAGATAGGAGCGGGCTTCGGCAGAACTCGCATCGCTGTGATGCAGCAGCGACAGGCTCACCACCTCGTCGCCTTCCGCAAGCTTGATGCCGCGCACGCCGGTGGAATCGCGTCCCTTGAAGATGCGCACATCGGTCAGCGGGAAACGGATACATTTGCCGAGTTTCGAGGTGAGCAAGACATCGTCCTGCTCGGTGCAGGTCGACACGCCGACGATTCCGTCGCCGGTGGCTTCGAGCTTCATCGCGATCTTGCCGTTGCGATTGATATTGACGAAATCGCTCAGCAGGTTGCGCCGCACGTCGCCCTTTTTGGTGGCAAAGACGACATTGAGATTCTGCCATTCGTCTTCGTTTTCGGGCAGTGGCAGGATGGAGGTTATGCGCTCGCCTTCCGACAACGGAAGCAAATTCACCATCGCCTTGCCGCGGCCCTGGATGCGCGCTTCCGGCACGCGCCAGACCTTCATCTTGTAGGCCATGCCGGTGGAGGAGAAGAAAACGAGCCACGCATGCGAGTTGGCGGAGAAGATGTGCGTGACGAAATCCTCTTCGCGCGTCGCCATGCCTGCGCGTCCTTTGCCGCCGCGGCCCTGCACGCGATATTCGGCAAGCGGAGTGCGCTTGATGTAACCGGCGTGGGTGACGGTCACCGCCACATCTTCGCGTTCGATCAGCGCTTCGTCTTCGATCTCGACATCGGCATCGACCAGTTCGGTCAGACGCGGGGTCGCAAATTCGGTGCGGATCGCAGACAGTTCCTCGCGCACGATGGCGAGCACGCGCGCCCGGCTGCGCAGGATATCGAGATAATCGGCGATGGACGCACCGAGCCTGGTCACTTCGTCGGCGATTTCGTCGCGGCCGAGCGCGGTCAGGCGCTGCAGGCGCAAATCGAGAATGGCTTTGGCCTGTTCGTCCGACAGCCGGATCGTGCCGTTGTCCGACAGAAGATGGCGCGGGTCGGCGATCAAGGCGATCAACGGCGCCACGTCTTTTGCGGGCCAGTCGCGCGCCATCAATTGATCGCGTGCGGTTGCCGCATCTGGTGCTGCACGGATCAGCGCGATCACTTCGTCGATATTGGCGACCGCGATGGCGAGGCCGACCAATATGTGGCCGCGATCGCGCGCCTTCTTCAGTTCGAAGCGGGTGCGGCGCGTGACGACCTCTTCACGGAACGCGACGAACGCCCCGATCATGTCCTTCAAATTCATCAGGCGCGGCTGGCCGCCGTCGAGCGCCAGCATGTTCACGCCAAAACTCGATTGCAGTTCGGTGAAGCGATAGAGCTGGTTCAGCACCACGTCGGACGAGGCTTCGCGCTTCAGCTCGATCACCACGCGCATGCCCTGGCGGTCGCTTTCGTCGCGCACATCGGCGATGCCTTCGAGCCGCTTGTCGCGGATCATCTCGCCCATCTTTTCCTGCAGGCGCGCCTTGTTCACCTGATAGGGAAGTTCGGTGACGATGATGGCATCGCGGTCCTTGCGGATTTCCTCCACATGGCACCGCGCGCGCATCAAGATGCTGCCGCGTCCGCGCGCCAGCGCGCCGCGCGCCGCCTGTTTGCCGATGATGAGACCGGCGGTCGGAAAATCCGGCCCCGGTACGATCTCGGTCAACGCTTCCATATTGATCGACGGGTCTTCGATATAGGCAAGGCAAGCGTCGATCACTTCGCCCAGATTGTGCGGCGGAATGTTGGTCGCCATGCCCACGGCGATGCCGCTCGACCCGTTGACGAGCAGATTGGGAAAGCGCGCCGGAAGAACGACAGGCTCGCGTTCCGAAGCGTCGTAATTGTCCTTGAACTCGACTGTGTCCTTGTCGAGATCTTCGGTCAGCGAATGCGCGAGCTTGGCGCGGCGCACTTCGGTGTAACGCATGGCGGCCGGAGGGTCGCCGTCGACGGAACCGAAATTGCCCTGGCCGTCGATGAGCGGCGCGCGCATCGAGAAGGGTTGCGCCAGACGCACCATGGCGTCGTAGATCGCCTGGTCGCCATGCGGGTGATACTTACCGATGACGTCGCCGACCACGCGGGCGGATTTGCGATAGGGCTTGTTCCAGTCGTTGCCCTGCTCGTGCATCGAAAAGATGATGCGCCGGTGCACGGGTTTGAGCCCGTCGCGCGCATCGGGAAGGGCCCGCGACACGATCACGCTCATCGCATAGTCGAGGTAGGAGCGTTTCAGCTCCTCCTCGATCGCAATGGGGCTGACGCTTGCGCCACCTGGAGGCGGCGCCGGCTGATCGCTCAAAAAACGCTCCCTAAAAGAGGTCCAGAAAGCCCCGTTCGGGAGGGGCAGAATCCAGTCTCAAAATTAGCATTTTTGGGGCTGGCGAAGCCAGCGCCAAAGGGCCTCACTTATCCCCAAAATCCCGGGAAAAATCCTTGAGGTCATTGCGAAAATTCTTGGACTGCAGGGCGCGGTATTCATCCATTATGAAACCGATGCGATAGGCCAGCATTTCGCGCGGGCCCTTTTTGTTGGGTGCGTCGTAATAGGCGAAGGTAATGCCCACCAGATGGCCGTCCTTGGCGTCCACCACCGGGCCGCCGCTGAAGCCCGGGCCTGCATCGGCCGTGATGGTGAATCGGGAATCGCGGATGCCCTGCACCGGCCCTTTCGCCATGCGCAGCGATCCGCCTGCGCCCTGTCCGTAAAGAACCACTTCTTCGCCCACCTCGGGATCGGCCATCTTGAGCGGGCCTGCGCCGCCGATGGGCTGCTCATGCACGCGGATGAACATGATGTCCTCGCCGGACGGCGCGTGGCCCAGATCGTCCTTGTCATCCACGAGATTGGCGTTGTGCGCGTTGGTGACCGCGATGCCCGACAAGATGATGGTGGCAGCGCCGCGCCGCATCCCCGGAAGGCTGAAATGATGCAGCGGAATGTAGGCAGCGGCGACGCGCGTGTTCACGAAGGTCTCGGTTGGTTGGCCTGCGCCAACCCAGTTCCCGTCCCCCGTATTCGTACAAGCCGTTAAAAGAACTGCCGCGACCCCGGCAATCGCCCAACGCATGCGCCAAAACTGTTCAGTTCGGGCAAGGCGTTATCAGAACGGGATTTCGTCGTCCATATCGTTGCCGCGATCGAAGCTCACCGGTTCCGAACGGCCGCCGCTGCCACCGAAGCCGCCTTCCGAACGTCCGCCGCCTTCGCCGCGGCTGTCGAGCATCTGGAGTTCGCCGCGGAAGCGATTGAGCACGACTTCCGTGGTGTATTTCTCCTGGCCGTCCTTGTCGGTCCATTTGCGGGTCGCAAGCTGGCCTTCGACAAAGACCTTGGAACCCTTGCGCAGATATTGCTCGGCCACCTTGGCGAGGTGCTCATTAAAGATCACCACGCGATGCCACTCCGTTCTTTCCTTGCGCTCGCCGGTGTTTTTGTCGCGCCAATTTTCCGAGGTTGCCAACGTAAAGTTGACGATGGGCTCGCCGCTTTGCGAACGCCGGACCTCCGGGTCCTTGCCCAGATTGCCCACCAAAATTACCTTGTTGACGCCCGCCATTCCAAAATCTCCAACATCTTGCCGGTCTGTGCGGCGACCCTAGCGCCGCCGAACGGTCTTCACCACCGAGACGCGGGAACGCGCCTGTGGATGCCTCGCCTGCTTAACACTGTTCTTATTTTGTTCCAAGCCCTTTCAGCCGTTCTGCCCCTCGAAAATGCCGGCCACCATGGGCTCCAACTGATGGGCGCCGAAAACGCTCAAATGGTGCTCGTCGCGATAGAGCGGGCGGCCATCGACGGCGACGCGGCACCGTTTGGGGCCGCACATGTAACGCTGCGGGAAACGCGCTGTGACGCCGGGTTGCTTCGCCAGTTCACGGAACAGCGGCAAGGTCACGCGCTGGCGATGTTCGAACGCCTTGCGCGGCACATACACATGCTTGCTGTTCCCCGACAGACGGATGCGCGCGAGAACCTCCGGCACGGGCCAGCCGACTTCCGGCACAGCCCCGATGATCACCACATGCTTGTTCGCTGCCAGGAGCGCCTCGACCGTGCGGTTCAGCCCGCGCGTGAAGATGGCCGCGTTGTCGGAGGGCTTGCGCGCTTTCGCGACATCATCCGATAGCGGCACGAATCCGTTTCCTTCATCGCCGTAAGCGCGCCCGTCCGCATTCTTGCCCCAACGCGCTTCGAGAATGACGGTTTTGATTTCGGGGCGCAGGGCGACTTGAAGGATCTTGTCGTTGAACGCCTTGCAGCGCGGCGTGTCGGGGCGGAACACGCCCAGCAACGGGGCGCAACTGGATTCGCCTGCGAAATAGCCTTTGAGACCGTGCTTTTGCGCTTCGTGCTCGACGGCGGGCAGAATCGCATCGGCGTGGGAATCGCCCCACAGAACGAAGCTCGGCGTGATCTCGCCGGGCGTGCCGATCTGGCAGAGGTCGTGTGCGTTCAGTTCGGCAAGCGGACGGGCGAAGCAGCGCGCGAGCAAGCCGTCGGTGTCGTGTTCTTCGAACAATATCTGGCGGATCGCAGGGCGAAAGCGTTCGGGCCAGCCGCGCGAGGCGAGTGCAGCACTCGAAAAGAGTGTCAAGCCCGTCATCGCAACGGCGGTCGCCGCGAACAATCCGCGCCGCGAGATGGCGTTGCGGCGGCGGCGGAAGGGCCGTTCGATGAAACGCCACGACAGGAGCGCAAACGCGAACGAAGCGGCAAGGCAGATGCCGGTCTCTGCAGGCGTCAGGTCGCGATAGAGATAGTAGCGGGCGAAAACGTGGATCGGCCAATGCCACAGATAGAGCGAATAGGAGATCAGACCGACGAAGACGACGGGCCGCCAGGAGAGCGCGCGGTTGATCAACGGCGTCGTCCCCGCACCGCCATAGATGATCAGCGCCGTTCCTCCGCAGGGCAACAACGCCGCCTCGCCGGGAAACAAGGTCGCGTGCGAAAAGCCAAGCAGCGATACCGCAATCGCCGCGAGGCCGAGAAGCGAGGCGGCATTCGCGACCCACTTGCTTTTTGTGGGCCGCACCAGACCGAGCACGAGCATCGCACCGATCATCAATTCCCAGAACCGGAACGGCGCCAGGTAGAACGCGGCATCTGGAATGCTGCGCACGCCCCAGATCGCAAACGCAAGCGAGGCAACAAGAACGCCTCCGATGGCAAGCAATCGCCCGCGATGGCCAAAGCGGCGAAGTCCCAGAAGGATGGCCGGAAACAGAAGATAGAATTGCTCCTCCACGCCCAGCGACCAGGTGTGCAGCAGCGGCTTTTGAATCGCGGCGACATCGAAATAGCCGGTGACGCGCCAGAATTCGAAATTGGACGAGAAGAAAACCGTGGCGAGCGCGCTGGCCGCGTAACGGCGGAAATCGTTGGGGAACAGGATCAGGGTCGCAACGAAGGTGGTGGCGATCAGGAGCGCGAACAAGGCGGGCAATATCCGCCGCGCGCGTTTTTCGTAGAACCGCATCAGGGTGAAGCGGCCGTCTTCCATCTGCGACGAGATCAGCGCGGTGATGAGATAGCCCGAGATGACGAAAAAGATATCGACCCCGGCAAAGCCGCCCGAAAAGCCGGGAACCCCGTAATGGAAAAACACGACCGCCAGCACGGCCACCGCGCGCAATCCATCGATGTCGGGGCGGTAGCGAAGTTCCATCAGCGCGTTGCGCGTGAAGCCGGTTTGATCGATCAACATCTGAGCCCTGCCAACCGCCTCTTACGCGAATGCCAACCCGGCAACGCGCGCAGGGACGCCTGCGTTCTGCCTTGCCCACGGTGTTTCTGTTGCTCGCGGGAAATGTTCCTGTTATGTTCCAGCGTGAGTCCGTCGAATGGACGATGGAAGGCGCGGCAACGTAAGGTGACGCCATGGTGAGCTTGGACGAAAAGACCGCTTCCGCACCCTCATTGGCCATTGTCGAATGGATTTCGATGGGGTTGATGCTGCTGGCCGGGACTGCGGCGGTCGTCGGTTTCTGGCCCGCGGCGGGTCACCTGCGAAATCCAACGTCCGGCTTGTGGTTCACGGTCTCGCTCGCGCTGGCATTCTTTTGCCTTGGCTTCGGCGTGGCCTATGCATTCTTCGCCCGGTACCGGGCGGCACAGTCCCGGCAGCTTGTGGGCGATTTCGACAGGCTTGCCACGGAAGCAGACCAACTAGCCGAACGGGCGCGGCAAAAACTTGGCAGCCGCGAGACGGCCTTAAAAGACTCCGATTCCTGAGACCGGCAGTTTATGAAGGGCCACCCGGACATTGGCGCCTTGCCGGATGGCGAACTCGTCTTGCTGACGAGGGAACTGGGCGCGGAACTACGCGGTATCGCGGCGCTCATCGAACCGGCGCACGTCACGCGCAAACGCACACGGAGGCTTTTGCGGGGAACGGCGCTGAACTTTGCGGGCCTTGCGGCGGCGGTGCCGACGGGAGGCATTTCGCTTCTGCTCTGTGCGGGCGGACTTTTGGACTGGGCCGATGCACTGGTGGAAGACGCCAACGCCATGAACGACCAATTGCGTTACCGCCGCATCTACCTTGAAAAACAAGCATTTCTTGCCCATGTGCAAGCCGAACTGAAAAGGCGTGGACTTTGCTGAAGAACATCTCCATTCGCGGTGCGCGCGAGCACAATCTCAAGAATGTCGACGTCGAGATTCCGCGCGATACGCTGACCGTGCTGACCGGCCTTTCGGGTTCCGGCAAATCCTCGCTCGCTTTCGACACCATCTATGCCGAAGGCCAGCGCCGCTATGTGGAATCGCTGTCGGCTTATGCGCGCCAGTTCCTGGAACTGATGCAGAAACCCGATGTCGACCACATCGAAGGTTTGTCGCCCGCCATTTCCATCGAGCAGAAGACGACGTCCAAAAACCCGCGTTCGACGGTGGGAACGGTCACCGAGATCTACGACTATCTGCGCCTGCTGTTTGCGCGCGTAGGCGTTCCCTATTCGCCGGCAACCGGATTGCCGATCGAAAGCCAGACTGTCAGCCAGATGGCGGATCGTATTCTTGCGCTGGACGAAGGCACGCGGCTGTTCCTGCTCGCGCCCATCGTGCGCGGGCGCAAGGGCGAATACCGCAAGGAATTCGCCGAGCTTCAGAAGAAGGGCTTCCAGCGCGTCAAGGTGGACGGCAAGTTCTACGACATCGCCGAAGTGCCCGCGCTCGACAAGAAGCTGAAGCACGATATCGAAGTCGTGGTCGACCGTATCGTGGTGAAGAAGGACATCGGCAATCGGCTGCCCGACTCCATCGAGACCGCGTTGAATCTGGCCGACGGTCTGGTGATCGCGGAATTCGCTGACCAGAAGGAAAAGGGCGAGCCCAAACAGCTTTTGATGTCGTCGAAATTCGCCTGCCCTGTTTCAGGTTTCACGATTCCCGAAATCGAGCCGCGGCTGTTCTCGTTCAACAATCCGCATGGCGCCTGCCCGGTTTGCGATGGGCTCGGCACGCAGCTCTATTTCGATCCGGCACTTGTCGTGCCGGACGAAACGCTGACCTTGCGCAAGGGCGCGATTGCGCCGTGGTCGAAATCGTCGTCGCCTTATTATTTGCAGACGCTCGAAGCGCTGGCGCGGCATTACAAATTTTCGCTCAACGAACCGTGGGAAGACCTGCCGAAGAAGGCACGCGAGATCATCCTTCACGGCTCCGGCGAAGACGAAATCAAATTCATCTATGACGACGGGCTTCGCAGATACGAAACGAAAAAGACCTTTGAAGGCGTCATCCCCAATATGGACCGCCGTTTCAAGGAAACGGATTCGTCCTGGGTGCGCGAAGAGCTGGAACGCTTCCAGGACACGAGCCCCTGTGACGTGTGCAATGGCTATCGCCTGAAGCCGGAAGCGCTCGCGGTGAAGATCGGCGGCCTGCATATCGGCCAGGTCTGCGAGCAATCCATCAAGAACGCCGATATCTGGTTTCGCGATCTCGACAAGGATCTGAACAAGCAGCAGAAGGAAATCGCTGCGCGCATCCTGAAAGAGATTCGCGCGCGCCTGAAATTCCTCAACAATGTCGGGCTCGAATATCTGACGCTCGCGCGCGCCTCCGGCACATTGTCGGGCGGCGAGAGCCAGCGCATTCGGCTGGCCTCGCAGATCGGTTCGGGGCTGACGGGCGTGTTGTATGTGCTCGACGAACCCTCCATCGGGCTGCATCAGCGCGACAATGAGAAGCTTCTGGAATCGTTGAAGGGCTTGCGCGATCTCGGCAACACCGTTCTGGTGGTGGAGCACGATGAAGACGCGATCCGCACCGCCGATCATGTGATCGACATGGGACCGGGCGCAGGGATTCACGGCGGCCACATCATCGCCGAGGGCACGCCCGAAGACATCATGCGCTCGCCCAAGAGCCTGACCGGAAAATATCTGACCGGCATGGAACAGATCCCGGTGCCCGCGAAACGGCGCAAGGCCGCGAACAATCGCTGGGTGAAGGTGGTCGGCGCCAGGGGAAACAATCTCAAAAACGTGACGGCGGAAATTCCGCTCGGCACGTTCACCTGCATCACCGGCGTTTCCGGCGGCGGCAAGTCCACCTTGATCATCGAGACCTTGTTCAAGGCGGCGTCGCGCAAACTCAATCAGGGCCGCGAACATCCCGCGCCGCACGACAAGATCGAGGGGCTGGAATTCCTCGACAAGGTGATCGACATCGATCAAAGCCCGATCGGCCGCACGCCGCGTTCGAACCCGGCCACCTATACCGGCGCGTTCACGCCGATCCGCGACTGGTTCGCCGAACTTCCCGAAGCCAAGGCGCGCGGTTATCAGCCGGGCCGCTTCTCGTTCAACGTGAAGGGCGGGCGGTGCGAAGCCTGCCAGGGCGACGGCGTTATCAAGATCGAGATGCACTTCCTGCCGGACGTTTACGTGCAATGCGACGTCTGCAAGGGCAAGCGCTACAATCGCGAAACGCTGGACGTGAAATTCCGCGATCATTCCATCGCCGACGTGCTCGACATGACGGTGGAAGCCGGTGCGGAACTGTTCAAGGCCGTTCCTTCCATCCGCGAAAAGCTCGACACGCTGACGCGCGTGGGATTGGGCTACATCTCCATCGGCCAGCAGGCGACGACGCTTTCGGGCGGCGAAGCGCAGCGCGTGAAACTGTCGAAGGAATTGTCGCGCCGCGCGACGGGGCGCACGCTCTATATTCTGGACGAACCGACTACCGGCTTGCATTTCCATGACGTGAAGAAGCTGCTCGAAGTGCTGCACGAGCTGGTCGACAACGGAAACACCGTGGTGGTGATCGAACACAATCTCGAAGTCATCAAGACAGCCGACTGGATCGTCGATTTGGGCCCCCAAGGCGGCGACGGCGGCGGCGAAATCGTCGCCAGCGGCACGCCGGAAGAGGTGGCGAAAGTCGCGCGGTCCTATACGGGGCAGTATCTGAAGGGGCTGCTCAAGAACCGCGCGCCGGAGAAGCTTGTGCCTGCACGCAAGCTGAAGGCGGCGGAGTAGTATCTTGTTGCGCAATATGGTAGGGTTTTAGAATGAGTGTCGATGATCTTGAGAAGGCCGTTTCGAAGCTTACGCCATCGGAACTGGCGAAATTCTCCGACTGGTTCGAAGCGTTCCAGGCGGCTGAATTCGATCGTCGAATTGCGCAGGATGCCGCTAACGGCAAGCTCGACAAACTGGGCGACCAGGCACGCGAAGATTTTCGCAAAGGCAATATTCGCGAACTATGACGCATTTCGCGAACGGGGCCTTTTGGGACTGCTATGGAAAGCTTCCCGACAATATCCGTGCACTTGCCGACAAAAACTTTGCCCTCTTGAAAGAAAATCCGCGCCACCCGTCATTGCGTTTCAAGCAGGTGGGGCGTTTCTGGTCGGTGCGCGTGGGCATTCATCATCGTGCACTTGCGGTGCAGGCGGGACAGGATCTCGTCTGGTTCTGGATTGGCTCGCATGCGGCCTATGATCGGCTGATGCAGTAAGTAAAAGGGCCGGAGGAACTCCGGCCCTTTTCGTTTCCCGCAACAGACTTACTTCCGCGCCAGCACGTCGATACGCACCGAGCGGCGGTCGACCGGTGTGCAGTGAAGCGCGATGCTCCTGATGTTGCGGTCGTTGCCCGGCAGATCGAAGGTGTAGCCGCGGCCCTGGACCATTCGCATTCCGGCGTTGACCTCCAGATCGCGGCTTCTGCCGTTGCCAAAGCGCACGGCGATGCGGCTGCAGCGCGCGTCGCCATTGACCGGCTTCACGGCGATGCGGTCGACACTGCGGCCTTTCCAGCCCGCAATCATCTGTTCCCGGTCGTTGCGGCCTTCGAACGTCTCGGTGCCTATGCGCACCCAGTCATTGTCGTTCCATCCCATGCCGGCGTCCCAATTGAAGACGCGCGCCCACATGCGATCCCAATTCGGGCTGCGGCGCCATTCGTCGCGGAACGATGTCACGTCGGCCGAGATCGTGATGGTTGCGCCGCGCCGTGCGATTGCGCGGCATTTGAAATCCAATTTGTCGACATGCCTGCGGTCGCCCGGCAGATCGACGACCTGCGAATGACCGGCGCGCAACCGGCCGCTGAACACTTCGCGCGACGTGCCGTTGCGGAAGGTGGCGCGCACGCTGCGGCAGATCACGTCGCTTTCGTGCGTGTCGAAGCGCAGCTTGTCGACGCCGCCGCCGAAACGGTTGTACGTCACGTCGCGGTCTCTGCCGTGGCTCACATCCACGCCGCCAATGCGGGCCCAATCGGCCATCGCCGGTGCCGCAAGCGCGCAGGACAAAGCGCTCGCCAGCAGGACTGTCTTTGATAGGTTTTTCATATCGTCTCTCCCAAAAATCGCATGGGTGCAAACACGCACGCGCGGTGAAGCGGTGCCCCTCGGAGGCGATAACGGGTGCGGGAGGAACTTTGTTCCGAGAAAATTTCAGGCCGGAACCGCGGCCGCAACGTGGCCCTTCAACCATCTGAGCGCGATCGCGAGCGCCAGAAGAAAGACAGCGCCGGCAGCGAAAAACGCAGCGCCCGGAATGATAATGGGAGCGGCCGGACTCACGAAGTAGCCGAAAAGCCCTGTCCAAATCGGCGGACCGACGATGCTCGTGAGACTGGTCAGGCTCGCGACCGCGCCTTGCAGCAGGCCCTGCTCGTTCGCCGGAATGCTTTTCGACATCAGCCCCATTGTTGCAGGCTGCCCGATGACCCAACCGAACACGCCCAGCGCCATGATGGGATAAACCATCCAGCCATACGGGATGACGCCGTAAGAGGCGGTCAGCAACGCGCTGACGAACAATCCCATCAGAATCGAACGGCGCTCGCCCAGACGCGGCACCACGATGCGCACGAGGAAACCCTGGCCGACCACGAACATCACGCCGACACCGGCGAGCGAAAGCCCCGTCTCGAATGGGCCCCAATGAAAGCGGTAGGAGGAAAACAGAACCCATGTCATCTCGGCGACGCGATTGGCGAACATGGCGAGCACATAGACGGTCATCAGCCCCGCGACTTCGCCGTAACGGCCAAGCTCGCGCAAGGCGCCGACGGGATTGGCGCGCGCGAACGAGAACGGTTTGCGGTGCGCGTCGTCGAGCGATTCCGGCAGAACGAGAAATGTGAAGATGAGGTCGATGAAGCTCAACGCCGCAGCGGCGAGAAAAGGCAGATGCAGATCTATCGCGCCCAACATGCCGCCAAGGATCGGTCCGGTGATGAAACCGAAACCGAACGCGGCACCGATCAGCCCGAAACTTTGCGCGCGCTTCTCCGGCGGTGTGATGTCGGCGAGATAGGCGTTGGCGGTGGAAAAACTGGCACCCATCGCGCCGGAAATGAGACGGCCCACCACGAGCCAGATCAGATTGGGCGCAAAGCCGAGCAACACATAATTGATGCCCATGCCGAGCAGCGACAGCAGGATGATCGGCCTGCGCCCATATCTATCGGACAACGCGCCCAGCGCGGGCGCGAGCAGGAACTGCATCAGCGAATAGGCGCCCGCCAGAAGACCGAAGATGAAAGACGCGCGGCTGACATCGCCGTGCTCGAATTGTTCGATCAGCTTGGGCAGGATCGGATACGCCAATCCGATGCCCAGCATGTCGATATAGACAACCGCCAGAACGGCGATGGTGCGAACCCGCGTGGACGCCATGATCGCCGTGCCTGAATTGCCCCCAGAATCCCTTTATACGCCTTTTGAAATGTTTCTGCGTTCAAGGCGCGTCGAGGATGACCCCGCGCGCCGCCGGCGGCGGGACCAGCGCGCGATAGGCAAACGCACTCGCCCCCAAAAGCAATCCGAACAGAAACGGCGAAAGGATGAAGCTGAGGCCATAGAGCATCGGCAGATGCGGCCGCATCTTTTCCATGCGCGCAGCCGTGGCGGCAAAACCGGTGTCCGTTCCCGACATCATCGCGTCCGGCCCCACGATCATGGCCTCCGCCACCATGACGAGCAGGAAGACCGGACCGGCCGTCGCAAGCAGCACGAGGAAGATGCGCCAGAAATTCTTCGCCGTGAGCTGCCAGCCGCGCCCAAGGCTGATCTGCTCCTCCGCAACCGTCACCGGCGCAAGCACGAAATAAAGCCGGACGAACACATAGACTGTCGCGCAAATGATGACGGTGCTGATCGCCGCTCCAACTGCCGCCACCGCCGGGCTGACGACTTTGGGTGTCGCGCCTTTCGCCATGCTCGCCAGTTCCGGCGCCATGCCGGCCGCGCCCAGGACGGCCGTCATCACGCTTCCCAGCAGCGCCGCCGACAGCACGATCAACAATGTGATCACGATCATCGCAAGGGCCAGCGCCAGAATGGCGCCATACATCCGCCATTCCGCAGCGCCCAGCGAGAAATGAAAAAAGGACGATCCTTGCGCCAGACCCAGCGCCTGCCGCGTAAGCGACACATAGATCATTGCGTAGAAGATCAGGGCAACCAACGAATAAAGCAGGAGCGTCACCGCCGCCTGTTCGACCAGCGCGGTGTTATCCTGCGCCACGGCTTGCGAGAAACTTTCGTAATAGGGCGAGATCACGAAAAAGCCGCCCAGGGTCAAAAGCAGCATGGGCAGCCAGATCTGCCCGATGATCGTGCCGATATTGCCGAAGGTGAATCCGTAAGAAAATGCAATGGTCTTGCCGACCGGGACTTTCGCCATGGGGCCTCCGAGGATTGTGACCATAAAGGCGGGGATTTGCACCCGCAATCGCGCCCGCTAAGCTACGGTTAAAGATATAGACAAAGGGGTAGGAACATGGCGATCACCGATTACGGCAGTTACGACGCACTTGGCCTTGCAGAACTCGTCGCCCAGCGCGACGTCAAGCCGAGCGAGCTTCTGGAAGAAGCGATCAATCGCGCCGAAGCGATGAACCCCAAACTGAACGCGATTGTCTACAAGGATTACGACAACGCGCGCAACATGGCGAAGTCGGACCTGCCGAAAGGCCCGTTCACCGGCGTGCCGTTCCTCTTGAAAGACATCATGGCGACGACGACCACGATGCCCACGCGCCAGGCGTCCGCCTTCATGCCCGCGATTCCGTGGTTTCACGATTCCGTGCTCACGTCGAAATTCAAACAGGCGGGCCTCATTCCCTTCGGCAAGACGAACGTGCCGGAATTCGGCCTCGTCGCCACGACGGAGTCCAAACTTTACGGCGCCGCTCACAATCCGTGGAATTTGAATCATTCGACCGGCGGCTCCTCCGGCGGTTCGGGTGCGGCGGTGGCCGCCGGCATCGTGCCGATGGCCCATGCCAATGACGGCGGCGGCTCCATCCGCATTCCCGCTTCGTGCAACGGCCTCGTCGGCCTCAAGCCCACGCGCGGACGCGTCAGCCAGGGCCCGGACATCGGTGAAGCGGTCGATGGTCTCGCCATCGATCTCGTCGTCTCGAAAACCGTGCGAGATACGGCGGCAGCACTCGATATCGCCTCCGGTCCGGTGCAGGGCGATCCCTATTGGGAGCCGCCGAAGCCGAAGTCCTATCTCGAAGCGATGAAGACGCCGCCCAAGAAGCTGCGCATCGCAATCGCGTTGAAAAAACTGGATGGCGCGGCCCTTCACCCGGATTGCGTCGCCGCCGTCCAGCAAGCGGCAAAGATCTGCCGCGATCTGGGCCATGAGATCGAAGAAGCTTCGCCTTCGCTCGATCAATCGATGCTCATTCCCGCTTTCACCGCGCTGTGGACGGGAAATCTCGCTGCCGGCATCGACACCATCGCGCTGCTCACCGGCCAGACGGCGAGCGAAGACAAATTCGAAGGCACCACCTGGGGCCTCTATCAGGCCGGCAAGAATGTCAGCGCCAGCCAATACCTTCAGGCCAAGGCGCTCATCCAGCGCGCGGCTCGCGACGCCGCCAAATTCCACGAAACCTATGACGTGTGGATCACGCCCACGCTCGGCCGCCCGCCGGTCGCGCTCGGCACGTTCGACATGACGGAGAAGGATGTTGCGAAAGCCTTCGGCGCGCAGATCGACTATGTGCCGTTCACCGCGATGCAAAACGCCACGGGCGAACCCGCCATCAACCTGCCGCTCTACTGGAACGCGGAAGGTCTTCCCGTCGGTACGCAATTCGTCGGCCGCTTCGGCGACGAAGAAACGCTGCTCAAACTTGCAGGCCAAATCGAACAGGCCGCTCCCTGGAAGGATCGCTACAAATCCGTGAAGGTCTGACACCATGGCCTTCGCGGAATACGATCATTACGACGCGCTCGGTCTTGCGGGGCTGATCGCGAAGAAGAAACTTTCGGCGCGCGAAGCGGTGGACGAAGCCATCGCGCGCGCCGAGAAGCTCAACCCCAAACTCAATGCCATCGTGTTCGAGGCTTTCGATCTCGCGCGCGATGCGGCGAAAGGAAAG